>CAMPCD010000019.1 GCA_946643435.1 uncultured bacterium | reverse complement strand
TGAAGAGGATAACACATATATTTATCAGGTGTTCCCATGAATCCTAATTGATGTATTTCAGTAGTACCTGATGGACAGATATTACCTCTTCTTTCATATCCTTCATTAAAGCTTATACAACCTTTAACATCATTATTAACTTCATTTAATCCATCAGCACATACAAGTTTAGCATTAGTAGTAATAATACATTTATTATTACTTAATGTATAACCATCTGGACAAGTATATTGTTTTTTTGGTGTTGTTGTAGTTGTAGTAGTAGCTTTTGTTGTAATCTTTTTAGTAGTAGTGGTAGTTCTATTAGGTGAATACATAGCACCACCACCATGATCACCACCACCAGGATTATTCTCATTTAATACTCCTGTAGTAGTAATAGTAGTACTTGTTTCTTCAGTTATTATTTTACTTGTATTAGTTGTTGTTATAGTAGTAGTTGTAGTAATACTTTCAGTATTATTTTTATTAAATATATTAAATAATAATACAATTAATAAAATTGTAATAATAAATATAATTATAAATATTATATGTTTTTTATTCATATTATCATCTCTTATATATATGTTAACAAATATTATATAAATAAAAAATAGTACAATATGTAATATTTTTTTATGTCTAATAGATATTAGTTAATATAATAGATATATGATATATGGTATAATAATTATTATAGTAGGTGAGTATAGATGGGAACAACAACTTGGAATGATAATAATTCTAAACTAGCTAAAGAAGCTAGTGTATATAATGATTTTACTTATGATACTGAAACTGATGGAGGTATCTTAACTAAATTAGATGAAATAAATACAATCATTGATGATATTGATAATGATGTTAAAGAAATATCTAATTGTTATACTAAGTTACAAAGTAAATATAATAAATTTACAGATTACAATGAATCTATGAATACTAGTAAACAACAATTAATTAATTCAATCAAAGATATTAAAACAGGATATGTAGGTATATTAAAACAACTTGAGAATGGTGTATTAGATTTCCAAGAAAATGATAGTACATTCATGTTAGATTTAAATTGTATTAGACAAATGCTAAGTAAAAGAGGAGTTAATACAACAAGTACTAATAATACACCACATGCTAAACCAACTAATCCAACTACAAATACACCAACCGATCATTCTGGTGAAAAATACTTTGATGATGTTAAAAACGCTTTAATGGGATCTGGATTAACTGAAGAAGAAGCAACAAAACTTGCTAATGCAATATTTGATGCTACAGGTGGTAATATCGTTAGTCTATTAGGATTTAAGACTAATCCATTAGGAGCATTAGTTGAAAACTATGATGGTATTATGTCATCACTAGGTGATGATGGAATTGGTATAGTTAATAAGTTATTAACTAAGAATATAGATGGATTAGAGTTTAATCTTCCTAAAGAATTATTAGATAATTTTATGCATGATAAAGATATGACGGATTTATTATCTGGAGCTATTTCAGGAAAATTAGATTTAGGTAGTACAAGTGATTACTTAGAAGCTATAACTAATTTTGCTAATAATAATGATATTACATTTGATTCCATGAATACTATGATTAAAGGATTTGATACTTTCATAACTAATGAATTAAATAATACTGTAGGTAATATGTTAGGTGTAACATTTACTAAAGATAATGTTGAAAATATTTATAATGGATTAATTAATTATTATGATTATAAAGATTATTCATTTTTTACTGGTACTATGAATGAAAGATTTAATAAACATAACGCATTAGCTAATGCTGTATTAGACTCAATACCAGATAAAGAAGCAGCAGTTAATAATCTTTTATCTAGTTTGGGTGTCACTAATGTAGATATATCTGGTATAGACTGTGAAAAGGTAATAAAGGAAACTATTAAACATAGTGATTCTATAGCTGAAAGTTTTTCAACAATACAAAACTTAGACTATAGTGCAACAGGTTTTGCAGGTTGGAAACAAAGAAATGAAAATGATAGTATATTATTTGAAGAAGCAGTCAAGATTCTTTCTAATATGGGATTAGACTATGAGGATGTAAAAACAATAATTTATAACAATACATTAAAACCTTACTTTGGATAATGAGGTGATTACATGAATATAGCTACTTGGGATGATATAAATGCTAATTTAGATAAAGCAGCTAATGTCTATAATAATTTTACATATGATACTGAAACTGATGGAGGTATATTAACTAAATTAGATGAAGTAGCTGAATTAATGAATAGTATTGAAACATCTATCAATGATATAGGATTACTATATAATAGATTAGATGAAAAGTATGATAAATTTACAGACTTTCATGATACCATGCAAACTAATGAAACTAAATTAAAAGAATCATTAAAAGCTATAAGAGAAAAATATAGAAATCTTATATCTGATATGAAATTTAGAATAAGTGAATTACAAAAGAATGATAAAACTTTAATTGAAGATTTAACAGGTATATATAATTTATTAGGTGAGTGTGATAATAAATTAAAACCTTCACCTGAAGAAAAGATTAAAGAAATATATCCTAAAGGTCCACCTTCTACACCAGAAGACGCATATAAAGATATAGTAAGTATAGATGTACCAATTACTACTAAGGATGGTATTAAGAAGACAACTAAAATTAATGTTAATAAAGCTGTAGCAGAAGATGTTAAGAAAGCTTTACAAGTTGCTCAAGATGCAGGATTCAAAGTATATGATGTTCAAGGATTTAATTGGAAGGGTGATCCTGATCATTTATCTCAACATTCATATGGTTTAGCTATAGATATAAATATAGCAGAAAATCCATGTGTACCTATTGAACAAGCTGGTGCAGATAATATAGCTTGGAAACCTAATGAAAATGAATATTCTATAGGTATTAATAGTCCAATTGTACAAGCATTTGAAGAAATAGGTTGGTCTTGGGGTGGCTATTGGTCAACTAAAAAAGACTATATGCATTTTAGTTTTACAAATTCATAATAAAAACATAAGGTATAACCTTATGTCTTTTTATTTCTCCAATATATCTAATATATGCCTTCCTGTACCTAATAGTTCAGGTCTTTCGCATGTTGATAAGTGATATTTTATAAACAATTGATAAGTATCATTATCCATCTTATTAACAATATTTTTTATATATTCTGTAGGACCATCTTGATTAATGATTTTAACTCTTTTAAGATTACATGTATCTTTAAGATAATTAATATCTTCTATTCTTACATAAGAATAAAGATTATCATTATCATTTAATATCTTAAAGTTATCATCTATATTCTTAATATCATCTTTTATATATCCATCCATAAAGCCATGATAAATAATAGCAAATTCATTCATACAATAAGATATAAATATATATTTCTTAGATACTCTTTTAGCTTCTTCTAATGCTTTTATTTTATCTTCCATAGATAATAGATGATACATAGGTCCAAATAATAATACTATATCAAAAGAATTATCTTTGAATCTTGATAAATTAATAGCATTACCTTGATAACACTTAATACCTTTATCTTCTATATATCTTAGATTATGTTTAACTAATTCTACTGCAGTTACATCATATCCTTCATCTTGTAATACTTTTGAATACGCACCTGTTCCTGCACCTACATCTAATATAGTATTTCCTTCTTTAATATATTCATGTATATATTTAAGTGCAGTAATAAATTCTATATTAGCATGTTTAGTTAATAATCTTTTATCTTCATTATGTTTATTATAATATTCTATTAATTCTTTTTCATTCATATAAATCACATACATATAATAATAAATTATGTAGATAATATCAATTATTTATAGTAAAATTAAAGTGGTGATTATATGACATTCTTAGCTATACTATTAGGAACTATATTAGGTATTGTACTTGTTATATTAATATTATTCTTATATTTAGTTAATAAGTTAAACGCTACTATAGGTAAGGATAATATGAGATTACTAAAAGATAGATTAAAAGAAGGATTTAAAGATGGAGGATTATCTTTAGATCAAGAATATTTCTCAACAATTAAATCTATTACAGGGATGACTGATATATATAAACCAATGATAGAAAAAGACTTTGATGATTTTCATGTAAGTGAATTATTTAGTTTAAATAATAAAAACTTAACATCAATATTCAATGCTTTAGAATCAAAAGATATATCTAATATAACTGATGATTCATCATTTGATTTAATAAGAGGTAATATATATCAAGAAATACAAGATATGATATCAACAGATACAAATGTATCTTATGATGATATTAAGATTAATAGAAATACTATTAAATCTTATAGTAATAAAAATGGATCAGCTACTATAGAAGTAAATACTAGTTTATCTTATTATTTTAAGACTAATAAAAAAGGTGTTAAGAATTTTGAAAATATAAGAAAAGAAACAAGATATACTACTAAGTATATACTAGTATATGATGCTAAGAAGTTTAATAGTAATTCTGTTACATATGCAGTTAATTGTAAAAACTGTGGTGCTCCTGTACCAACTAAAGGTGATACTACATGTAGATTCTGTGGTTCACATGTTGAAGGAGTAGATTTTAATACTATTAATTTAAAAGGATGGAAATTAATTAGTTATAAAGAATATTAATAATGTGAAAGGGGTTGTTAATATGCAAGAGTTTAAAAAGAATATTAAACATGTTAAAGGATATTTTAAAGGACAAGGATTTAAAGTAGCATTAGTTATTATATTAACTGCCTTAATATTTGGTTTAAGAGTTGTTACACCAATTATTTCAGCTAAAATAATTGTTGGTATAACTAATAGTTTATTTGAACAAGTTATTATAATAGCCATAGTACTATGGGGTACTGAAGTTGTATGGAATATTATTTGGTACTTCCAAAGAAAGATATATCAAAAATTATATACAAGTGTATTTAATTCAATACAACAAGATGTAGGTAAACATATATTAAGATTAAATAATGAAACACTTGATAATAATTCATCTGGTGTATTTATTCAAAGGTTAACAGGTGATACAAGTAATATAGCTAATGCAGTTGAAGACTTTATTAATCATATATCTGATGTATTTACTTCTGTAGGTACTTTAATAGCGATGTTTATAGTAAGTATTCCATGTGCCATATATTCAGTTATAGTTTTAATAATTGGTGTTATTATATCTTACTTTAGAGTTAAGATATTTAATGAAGGAGATAGAAAGCTTCGTAAGGTAAATGAAAAGACTACAGGCTTTATAGGTGAATTAGTAAGAGGAGCAAGAGATATTAAAATGCTTAACTCTGAAGATTCATTCTTAAAAGAATTAGATAAGAAAGTTACTTATAATAATATTGAAAGATATAAATTAAAGATGGTTAAGACTAAGTGGTGGGCAACTCAAATGATTACCTTAGATACTTTAGGAGATTTCATGATTATATTCATGATAATTCTTATCATGAATGATAAGTTAACTATTACAGCTGCTTTAATCATACATAACTATCAAAATATAGTATCAGGATTCTCTGATGGAGTAGGATACTTACTTGAAACTTATAAAGACTTTAATTTATCATGTACAAGAATATTCAATATTATTGAATCAGATGAATTCAAGAAAGAAGAATTTGGTACTAAACACTTAAAGAGTGTAGAAGGTAACTTTGAATTTAAGAATGTTACATTTGGTTATAATAAACAAAAAGTATTAAAGAACTTATCATTCAAAGTAGATGCTAATACTACAGTTGGATTTGTAGGTAAGTCAGGTGAAGGTAAATCTACAATATTTTCTTTATTATGTAAGATGTATGATGTTGATAAAGGTGAAATATTAATAGATGGTAATAATATAAATGATTTAGATAAAGATTCTATAAGAGGTAATATAACTATTATTTCTCAAGATCCTTATATCTTTAATTTAAGTATTAAGGATAATTTAAAACTAGTTAAATCTAATGCTACTTTTAAAGAAATAAAGGAAGCATGTAAGATGGCTTGTTTAGATGATTTTATTGAATCATTACCAGATAAATATAATACTATAGTTGGTGAAGGTGGAGTTAACTTATCAGGTGGTCAAAGACAAAGATTAGCTATAGCAAGAGCATTCTTACAAAAGACTGAAATAATCTTATTTGATGAAGCAACATCTGCTTTAGATAATGAAACTCAATTAAGTATTCAAAAAGCAATAGCTAATTTACAAAAAGATTATACTATCTTAATAATAGCTCATAGATTATCTACTATTAAGAATTGTGATAAGATATTATTAATATCTGATGGTAAAGTAGAAGCAGAAGGATCTCATGAACAACTATTAAAGAAGAGTAAAACTTATAGAGAATTATATGAATCAGAGATTAAAAAGTAGAGTATTAAACTCTTCTTTTTTTTTCTTTTATTTTTCATAAATAAAGTATATTATATTGGTATAGAGGTGATATTATGCACATATTAGTATGTGATGATGAGAAGTTAATAAGAGACCTAATTAAAGAATATGTAGAGAATGAAGGATATACATGTGATGAAGCAACTGATGGAGAAGAAGCAGTTGAACTAGTTGAAGAAAAAGACTATGATCTTATAATCATGGATATCATGATGCCTGGTATGGATGGTATGAGTGCAGTAAAAGAAATTAAACAAATAAAAGATATACCTGTACTTATGTTATCAGCTAGAAAAGAAGAATATGATAAACTACAAGGATTTGATTTAGGTATAGATGATTATGTTACTAAACCTTTTTCACCTAAAGAATTAATTGCAAGAATAAAAGTAATATTAAAAAGAAATGGAAATGAAGATATATTAACATGTGGAAACATAACAATAGATCATGTTTCACATGATGTTAAAATAGATGGTAAATCAGTAGATTTAACATCTACTCAATATGATTTATTAACATTATTTATAACTAATAAAGATGTAGCTCTTACAAGAGATAAAATAATTGAGAAAGTATTTGGATATGACTATGAAGCAGATGATAGAACAATAGATGCTCATATTAAGTTATTAAGAAGTAAACTAGGTAAATATAGAAATAGTATCAAGACAATAAGGAATGTAGGATATAAATTTGTATATGAAGAATAATAGTTTAGCTTTTAGAACATTTATAGGATTATCTATTTTTGTTGTAGTATTCTTACTATTTCTATGGTTTGTACAAATTAATTTCTTATCCATGTTTTATGAAAAATATACTATCAATAAAATGAATACCATAGTAGATAAAATTAAAGGTAATGATAATATATCTGCTAATGATTTAGAATCATATGCATTTGAAAATAATATATGTATTCAAGTAATAGATGGTAATAATATTCAAAACTTTAATACTCGTAATCCTGGTTGTATGTTGAATATGAATAATAATAACAATAAGGAATTACAAAAGATTAAAGGACAATTATTAGTTGATGGAGGATATGCTATATTAACTGGTCCTAAGAATGATAAATCTATCATGTATGCTGTTAATCTAGGAGGTAAATATGTTTATCTAAATACATCTTTAGAAGACTTAGGTACTACAACAGCTGTATTAAGAGGACAATTAATATATGTAACTTTATTTGGTATAATTGTTGCTTTAATAATATCTATCTTTATAACTAAGATAGTTACTAAACCTATCTTACATATAACTGATCAAGCTAAAGAATTATCTAAAGGTAATTATAATATTAAGTTTGATGGTGGTAATGTAGAAGAACTAGAAGAGTTAGCTGGTGTATTAACTGTTGCAGCAAGTGAGATGAATAAAACAGATGAATTAAGAAAAGACTTAATTGCTAATGTATCTCATGACTTAAAGACTCCTTTAACAATGATTAAAGCATATGCTGAAAAAGTTAAAGATATATCTTATAAAGATAAAAAGAAGATGGATAAAGATTTAGATGTTATTATAGATGAATCAGATAGATTAAATAATCTAGTAAATGATTTATTAAATATGTCTAGAATAGAAGCCCATAAAGATGAATTAAATATAACTGAGTATAACTTAATAGAAGATATAAATGATGTCTTGAGAAGATATGATAACTTAGTTGAAAAAGATAAATATATTATAAAGTTAACTGGTGTTAAGAAAGCTATAGTTAAAGCTGATAAAGATAAAATAGATCAAGTATTATATAATCTTATCAATAATGCTATAGAACATACTGGAGAAGATAAGAAAGTAACTATTAAAGTAGAAGATAAAAAGGATAGTTATTTAGTATCTATAACAGATACAGGTAAAGGTATACCATCAGATGAAATACCTTTAGTATGGAATAAATACTATACTAAAAAGAAGAATCATAAAAGGAATACTGTTGGTACAGGAATAGGTTTATCTATTGTTAAATCAGTATTAGAATCTCATAAAGTAGAATATGGTATAGATTCAGTAGTAGATAAATATACAACATTCTATTTTAAATTAAATAAATAAAAAGTATCTATTTAGATACTTTTTTCTTACTCTTAGTTTCTAGTTTTTCTTTTTCTTTTCTATAGCATATTATATTAATAATTATTATAGGTATGAACATTGCACATGTTGATAATATATCACCTATAGGTTTAGTTAAATTAATTGATAATATAAATAAATATATCCAACCACATATACCTATAAATAAGTAATCTAATTTCTTAAATACTAAAGTAGCTACTGATAATATAGCTATAAGACTCATTACTACAAGTATTAAAGCCCAGAATGTAGAAGAGTATAAGTTTTGTAATAATAAATCTAAACCAATACCTTGATATACTACTGAATCTGAATAACTTAATGAATCAGAATAAACAAATGCTAATGTTGATACTATACTTAATATTATTTCAGCTATAGTTAATACTATTAAATACATACTATTTTCTTTAAATAATTTTTTCATTATATCACCAATAATATTATAGCATATTTATGGTATTATAGTATTAGGAGTATTTACATGAAAGAGATTGTTAAAGAGTTATATAAAAGAAAGTTAATAAGTGATAAGTTATTAACATATGGATTTATAGATAATAAGAATAAACTAACATATGAATGTATGTTAGATAATGATTTTAAGTTAATTGTTGAATATGATACTGTACTTAAAAGAGAAGTAATTGATATTAATACTAATGATCCTTATATTATCATTGATTTAAATACTGAATTAGGAAGATATGCATCATCTATTAAAGATAAGGTAGATGAAATAATAAAAGATATAATAAATAAGTGTAGTGTAAAAGATGAATATATATCAGATCAAACTAAAAGAATAATTAAATATATAGAAAAAACATATAAAGGTAAAGTAGAACATCCATGGGAAGATGACAATGTCGTTATAAGACATCAGTCTAATAAAAAGTGGTACTTATTATTAATGACTATAGATAAGAATAAATTGATACAAGAAGATGGTAAAGCTGAAGTAATAAACTTAAAATGTAATAATATAGATATTGTTGATAACAATACTATATTTAATGCTTATCACATGAATAAGAAAAGTTGGATATCTATTATATTAGATGATAGATTAGCTGATGAAATAATATATAGTTTAATTGATAGTAGTTATTTATTAACAAAATAAAAAGATATACAAATGTAATGTATATCTTTTATTAATTTGAATACCATGCTGTATCAACTCTAACATTTGTTGAAACTGGCATTGGATTTGGAAGTGGGAAGTTAACTAGAAGTGGTAACTTAAATGCTGTACCAAATACTAATCCCATTCCTGGATGTAAGGTCTTTATCTTTTCAACTGTTTCATCAGTTACATTTGATGATATACCTTTAACAATATTTAAATCATCAGGATAGAATAATCTAAATACTATAAAGTTTGAACATTGTGATAGAGCAGTCTTAGATAATTCATTAGGTCTTTGAGTAATAAATCCTAAGATAGTACCATACTTTCTTCCTTCTTTAGCAATTCTATCAAATATATTATATCCTAATACATCTATGTCTCTATCATTTTGTACATATCTATGTGCTTCTTCTAATACTATATGAATAGGATAAGAACCTCTTTTCTCTAATCCAGTAGTATAGTTGAAGAATAACTTACTAAATATTTTAGTTAAACTCTTAGCAAATTTATCATTTAAGTATGATAAGTTAACATCAACTAATTGAGCAGGTTCTTTAGTGTCTGTAGTAGAGAAGAATTGAGTTATATAATCTGCTTTAGATATAAATCCATTGAAGTTGAAATATTCAGCTTCAGGTGAATTAATAATTGAAGATAATCTTGCTTTTAATACATTATTTCTATCAAATATAGCTTCAGATGTGAATGCACCTTCATTTATTAAAGCAAACTCTAAGGCAAAGTATAAATCTGATAGAGTATAAGTTAAATTAGATTCTAGTTTTATATCATCTAAATCAACTTTTACTTTTGTTTGTAAGAAATCAATAACTAGATTTAAAGCATTTATCTTACCTTGATCATCTATATTTAAACATTGTCTTAATGTTCTATCATATCCAGGTTGTCTTATTAATGAATTTAAATTTAATGTATTTGTATAATATGAAGATAATACAGATATTACTTGATCTCTTACTTGTGTAGGTTGTTTACCTGAAGATAAAATATCTAAACAAGTTCTAGCAATAATATTATCTTTATATAATTCAGCTTTAGGATCATTAGATTTAAATATTTTAACTAATTCTAATGTTTGAGCTAAAACCGGTAATTGAGAAGGTGAATCAGCACCTAATAAAATAGCTAAGTCATCTACATCTAAGAAATAAGCTGGTACTGTTAATAATTCAGCATTACCAAATACTTGTTGAGTAGTGAATTTTTTAAAATGTAATCCAGTAAATCTATCCATCTCATTAAATGTATCATAATATTCACCATATACATCAAATAATACCATATGAGCATTTCTTGGTACTTCATTAGATGAAGCAAAGAATACATTTTGGAATAATCTAGCTAAACCACAAGATTTACCTGAACCAGTATTACCTAGTATTGCAAAATGGTTAGCAAAGAATTCATTTAAAGATGATGTTATTAAATAATCTTTATATATAGGTGATGTACCTATAAGTAAATTCTCTTTAGATAAATAATCTTGAGAACCTAAGATTGATTGTAATTCAGACTTAAATATAATTCTTGCAGTAGTTTTCATTGATGGTTTCTTTAATACACCATTAGCAAACTTACCATTAATAATTTCACCGATTAATTGAATGACTATTTGTCTAGAATCTATACCAATAATTTCACCAACAATTTTATGATCCTCTTCAGGAAATACTACATGATAACCAATATAGTTGGTATCAGCTACTCCTTGAGTATTTTGAACATATATTTTTTGGTTTTCAAATCCTAATATAGTACCAAACATTTCAATCACCCTTTATTCTATATAATATTTTACCATTTTTAATACCTATTTACTAGTATATTTTTTATGTGTTATAATAGATAAGTCAAAAAAAAGAGATGATTAAATGAAAAATCGATTTACATTAAATTTTATAGTTATTTTTGTATTTTCACTTATGGTTGAATTCATATTTAGAGTTATATCAGGACTATCTATATTTGAATTATCAACTATAAGAATTATATTTGGTAATGTAATACTATCAAGTATTATTGCTTTTATATGTTCTTTAATGAAGTATAGTGTAGGTAAGTGGATAGAATTTGTATTTGCTAGTGTTATTGCAATATATGCATGGTTACAATTAGGATTTATGAATTTTATAGGAGTATTTATATCTTTACAAAATGCTTCTCAAGCAGAAGCTGTTAAAGATTATATATTAGACTTCTTTGGTAGTTTCCATAAAATCTATTATTTAGAATTTATACCTATAATATTATTATTAGTATATTTAATATTCTTCTCTAAGAGATTTGATAACTTAAAACCTATTAAGATTAAGAGATTAGTATTAAATTCATTATTATTAATAATGTTATCAACTAATATATATTATATATCTATTACTGATGATTTCTTTGAGAATAAGTATACAGCTTTATCTAACAAAACATTATTTATGACTGTATCTAATCAATCATCAGCTATAGCTTCATTTGGTACATCTACATTTGCTTTATTGGATATAAGAACTACATTCTTTAGTAATATTATTGATGAACCTGATGACTTTAAATTCATTAATGATAAAAAGAATAATCCAACAAATAGAGCAATAAATGATACTGCATGGAATGAATTAATAAATAATACAACAAATGAAGACTATAATAAATTAAATAACTATTATATTAATCAACCTATAACAGGTACAAATGATTATACAGGTATGTTTGAAGGTAAGAATGTAATATTCATACTTATGGAATCTGTTAATGATATATTCTATGAATATCCTGAATATTATCCTAATTTTGCTAAGATAGCTAATGGTGGATGGAATTATGTTAATAATTATTCTCCAAGAAATGCTTGTGCAACATTAAATAATGAATTCTCAGGAATGACTTCATTATATTCAATACAATCATTATGTACTGCTAAAAAGTATAGATATAATAATTATCCTGAAGGTGTATTTGAAGTATTTAATAGTAATAACTATCAAACATTCTCAGCTCATGATTATACTGAAGCTTATTATCCAAGAAGTACTATTCATACTGCTATGGGATCAGGTGAATACTTTGGTGTTCAAAAGTTAGGTATACCTTATTCAAATGAATATATTAACTGGGCTAATGATGATGATTTCATGAAAGAAATGTTAAATATCATAGATGATAAGAGAAATAGTAGTAATAAACCATTCATGACATGGTTAACTACTGTATCTTCACATCAACCTTATTCAGTAGATTCTATTCAAGGCAATCAATATTATTCTATGACTGATGGAACTAACTTCCCAAGTGATGTAAGAAGATTCATGTCTAAATTAAAGATATTAGATAATGGATTAGGTATATTAATTGATGGATTAGAAGAAAGAGGTATATTAGATGATACACTTATAGTATTATATGGAGATCATTATCCATATGGTATAAGTAAAGATCATTTAAATAAAGCATTACCATATGATACAGATGAAGATATGAATGCTGAACAAGTACCTTTAGTAATATATAATCCAAATATGGAACCTAAAATAATATATGATTATACATATTATTTAAATATCTTACCAACTGTCGCTAATCTAGTTAATCTAGATTATGATCCTAGATTATATTTAGGTACAGATATGAATTCAGAAGACTTTGATTCAATGGTAGTATTCTCAGATGGTTCATGGAAGAATGAATATGCATATTATAAAGCTTCATCTAATAAGGTATATCATTATCAAAATCATTATACTGATTCAGATGTAGCAAGAATAAATAATATTATTGAAACTAAAATGAAGATATCTGAATTATCTATTACAACTAATTACTTTAAGTATTTAGGTACAAACTTAACTAAGATTAAAGATAAATTAAAAGAACAAAATATATGTTTAAACTCTGAAAAAGATGACTATATAAATGGTACTCATAAAGCTTTAATTGAAGTAGAAGAAGCAGAAGTAGAAGTATCTGATGGTAATAATCTTGAAGATGATGAAATAAGATAAGTAAAACATCTCATTTAATGAGGTGTTTTATTATTAATAAAAATAATATATAATTATTAAGGGAGGATAACATGAAACAAGAGAACATAAATAAAATATTATTAATAGTATTTGGTATTATAGTTGGTGTTGTTACAACTCTTATATTAGTTCCAACTAAAATAGCTAAATTAAGTGATGGGTCAGAAGAAGTAGCATCAATAAGTACAAGAACTATTTCAGCTGATGAATATTATAACTTATTAAAGAAAAAAGATAATTTATCTGTTTTATTAAGAGAAATAGATGTATCTATCTTAAAAGGATTATATCCTGATTCAGATAATAATGCTTTAGCATATGCTGAAAATAGATATTCTACATTCTTAGAACAATCTGAATTATATGGCATGAGTGAAGAAGAATCACTTAAACAAATGGGATATACAAAGAAAGATGAGTTTATTAATTATTTAAAAGATGATTATTATTTAAATAAATATTATGAATCTAAATTAACTGAAGTATATACTGAAGATGATTACAAATCATTCTATGATAAGAATTATTTCCCAACTAAAGGAATATATATATTCTCAGATTCAACTAATAAGAATAAATTAAAAGAAATAAAGAATAAACTAGATAAAGGTACTAAAGTATCTAAGATATTATCAACATATACGGATATACCTTATAATCAAATAGATATTAACTTTACTGATTTTCAATATGGAGAAGATGTATTAAATATAGTTAAATTATTAGGTATAAATAAGACTTCTAGTATTGTTGAAAATGAAGTATTTGGTAATTATTTTGTATATGTATATGATGCTAAAGAAAATCAATCATATGATGATGTAAGATCATCTATTGAAGATTATTTTATGAATAAGAGAGAGCAAGATGATCCTAATGTTATGTATAAGATTATGATTGATCTACAAAAAGAATATAAGCTTGAATTTAAAGATGATGAATTAAAAGAAGCTTATAATAAATATATAGCGGAGCATAAATAATGGAAAAAAGACTAATTATAAAAGGACATGATAAAAATCCATTTGTTAAATTTTGGAATTGGGGATGGAATATTTACTATAAGAATCCTGAAATATGGAATTATATAATTGTTGGTTTATTAACAACAATAGTAAGTATGGTTACATATTTTATATGTACTCGTACATTCCTAGATCCTAATGATTCTTTAGAATTACAAATAGCTAATGTTATTTCTTGGGTATTTGCTGTAGCATTTGCTTATGTAACTAATAGAATATTTGTATTTAAAAGTAAAGATAAGAACATTATAAGTGAATTAACTAGATTTATATTCTCAAGAATAACTAGTTTATTCATGGATATGTTTTGTATGTGGATTATAGTATCAGTATTCCTATTAAGTGATGTAATAGGTAAGATAGTATCTCAAGTAGTAATTACAGTAGCTAATTACTTCTTATCTAAATTTTTAGTATTTAAAAAGTAGGTATTAAACCTACTTCTTTTATTCTTCTATATTATTTAAGAATTCATCAATAGCTGATGGTTCTAAAGTAAATTGATCTGTTGGATCTAAGATAGGATTAGTATCATCTACTTCAACCATTGAAGCATTAAAGTTATCATTGAATTCTAATATATCATCTATTATTTTAGTTAATTCATCTTGTGCTTTTTGATATGTTTGATCATCAGTGTTTTCATTCATTTTTAACTCTTGATAATCTATTTCATCTTTCTTATTTTCAACAAATGCTTTAGTTTCAACATATTTATCTTTGTGATTAACAAAAGCATTTTCTTCTAAACTATCAAGTGCATGTCTTGATTCATCTAATACGTTATAATTCATATTATCACCTAGTTTAAATTATACCATACATGTGTTTTATGGTAAACAACATAATAAAATTTTTAAGCCAAATTAAAAAAATATGTGTTATAATTGTAATTAGTAAGGTATTTATATTGAAAAGAGGTTATATATATGGCTAAAAGAAAAAATGAGTATGTAGAATCAAATATAGATATATTAGATTTAGATGGAAGTATAAATAAAACTTTAATAGATAATGATATAAAAACAGTAGGTCTTTTATGGACTCAAACAAGAAAATCACTTAAAACTATTGGTTTAAAAGATTCAGATATTAAACAAATTATTATTAAATTACAATTATTAGGTTTAGACTTAAATAAGAAGATATATAGTTAATAATATATATCTTTTTTTTATTGCCTTTTTTTGCTATAATTATAGTAATTGAGAATAGGACAGTGATAATATGGATGCTCGTACAATTGATACACAATATAAGGAAACTGTAGATACACCTTTAATTATGTCTTTAATAGATAGAATTAAAGATTTAAATAATAATACAGTAGAACCTTTATCAGAAATATTAAATAAGAACCCTAAACAAGTAGAGGAATTAGATAAACTAGAGGCTATTCGTTTATTTGAAGGTATTATTCCTATTTCAATATTTGAAAAAGATCCTAGTATTGCTTATTCTATCTTTAATGATACTTCTATAACATTAGAAGAATTCATTGATAAAATATCTAATAGTGATGAAGCAACAATTGTTAAGTATAAAGAAAACTTACAAAATATGATTGTTAAAGATCACATTGTTAGAGTAGATACTAATTTACTTTATCCATTTGATAAAGATAATCAAGCATCAAGAGTAAGAGAAATAACTATAAATGCATCAGCTAAAAACTATGCATCTATAGCTTTTGAGATATATTCAAAATTAATGGAAGAAAATGTACCTTTCTTAATGGATATTAGATTACCTAGAGATTTAAAGAAAGGTTATATGGATCCTATTAAGATAGATTCTACTTCAAAAAACTTTGATAAGATATTATCTATAGTAAGTGAAGTATTAGAGAAGAATAAAGATTTAATCTTACCTCCATCTCCTTTATATGCATCAATAGATGGTTTAATTGGTTATACTGCTGTACAACCAACTACACATTCAGAAGATGGATTTAAAAGAACTATTCCTATGAATTATGTCTTAGATGTATTATCTAAGACTATAGATGAAACATTAAGAGATTTTAGACATAATTATCCTAATGTTGTTATTGATAACAATAATACATGGGCGGGTAAGATGTTTAATTTAAATCTTATTGAAACAAAATATCCTGATGTATATATGACATTCTTAAATAATGTTTTATCTTATATAGATACATGTAAGGATGTAATAGATGTTAAGAATTTATTTACTATTCCAAGCATGACTTTATATGCAAGTGATATACAAAAACTAGATGATAGATTAGAAAGTACTACTTCTATGATATCTGAAGATACATTAGATAATGATATAAAACCAGCTCCTAGTAAAGCTGATG
>CAMPCD010000018.1 GCA_946643435.1 uncultured bacterium | reverse complement strand
GGTGGTGTTTTCTTCCATAACAGGCTGATTGAATAAATGATAGGTATTATATATCATCTCTTATCAATAATGACTCTTTTTATAATAACTATGATTTAGTATATGGTAATTATATTAATAATAAAGATGAAGTATTATTAATATTAGATAATAATAACTGCATTAATAAATATGATTTACTACAAGTTGGATTAAAAGAAGATATATATGATTATCAGAATGTTATTAATCATGAGTTTAAGATTGATAAGAAAAAATATCATATAGTTGGAGTATTAAAAGCTAAAGATAATTCAGTATTATCTGATCAAGCAGGTATTCTTGTTGATAATAGTAACTTTATCAACAATATTCCTGAATCAATATATTTATATCCATTAGACTATGATAATAAACAGGTAGTTATAAACAAATTAAATCAATTAGATGATATTAAATATATGGATTTATCAACAACTTTCAAAGATATTAGTAATAATATAATAGATGGAATAAGCATTATATTAATTGTATTTAGTATTATTACATTAATAGTATCAGGTATTTTAATTGGTATATTAACATATATAAATATCATGGAATATAAACATGAAATAGGTATATATAAATCATTAGGTATATCTAATAATAGTATTAAATCTATTTTCTTTTTAGAGAATATCATGATTATAATTAGATCATTTTATATAGCATCTATTTTTATCGAAATAGTTAGTATTCCTATTAATAAGATTGTATATAACATGACTGGATTATCTAATGTAATTGGAGAAAGTATATTAATCTATTTATTCATGATAACTATTAGTATTATTATTAGTTTATTATCTTCTTACATACCTATAAGAAGAATATCAAAAATGAATATAGTTGATATATTAAGAAGTGAATAACTTGTTTAATAAGAAAATAATGTTATAATTATTCGTGTAAAGGAGGACTAGTATGAGTTGGTATATTGGTAATGTAGAAATTAAAAATCAAATAGTTTTAGCTCCTATGGCTGGTATATCTAATACTAGTTATAGAAAAATAATAAAGGAAATGGGTGCAGGTCTAATCTATGCCGAGATGGTATCTGATAAAGCTATTACATATGGTAATAGTAAAACATTAGATTTACTTAAAATGGATGAATCTGAAAGACCTATAGCTCAACAAATATTTGGAGCAGATAAAGAATCATTTGTTACTGCTGCTAAAAAGATAGTTGAAGAACAACACCCTGATATTATTGATATTAATATGGGATGCCCTGTACCTAAGATAGCAATATCTTCTCAAGCAGGATCAGCTTTATTAAAGAATCCTGATAAAATATATGAAATAGTTAAAGCTGTTGTAGAAGCAGTAGATATACCTGTTACTGTTAAGATGAGATTAGGTTGGGATAATGATCATATCAATTGTATTGAAGTGGGTAAGTTAGTTGAAAAAGCTGGAGCAAAGGCTATTACTCTTCATGCAAGAACTAGAAGTCAAGGTTATTCAGGTAAAGCTGATTGGTCTTATATTAAGAAGTTAAAAGAAGCAGTTAATATTCCTGTTATCGGAAATGGTGATGTTGTATCTTGTTATGATGCTAAAAGAATGTTAGATGAAACAGGATGTGATGCTGTCATGATTGGAAGAGGTGTATTAGGTAATCCATGGTTAATAAGAGATTGTGTTAATTACTTAGAAAAAGGTGAAGAACCAATTGAAGTAACACCTAAAGAAAAGATTGAGATGTTAAGAAGACATTTTGATTTACTAGTTAATGATAAAAATGAGAAAGCAGCAATACTTGAAATAAGATCTCATGCTTTATGGTATATCAAAGGCTTACCAGGAAGTGCTTCTATAAAGAATCAAATATGTTCAACTAAATCAACTAAAGAGATGTTTGATATCTTAGATAATTATTTATTAAATCTATAATAAAAAAGCTTACACATTACGTGTAAGTTTTATTCTTTTATTTTGTGTTTTAACAAAATCTTTTGTATGTTCATTTAAATGAATACCTGAATCATATAAATAAGATAAGTAATTATCTGTTTCATCCATCTCTAATAATTTCTTAAGGATAAATAATGCTTTATCAGGATCATCATAGTACATGTAATATAGTTCTACCATAACTAAATATGGTATTACATATGTTAGTTTCTCTTTTATAGATATATTAAATATTTTATTAGATTTCTTTATAGTATTATTAGAATGCTCTCGAAATAATTCTATAAAATCTTTTCTATCTAATCCTGAATCAACTATATTATAAAAATCTATTTGTGATATTAATTCTTTAGAATAATTAAGTACTGTCTTAGTTAATAGTGCAGACTTATTTGCACAGTCTTGATCTAAATCTTCAAATTCTTCTGCTATTTCATGTGTAGCTATTTCTTCCATCAATAATGGTAATAATTCTACAAATGGATAATTAGAATTATCTGATCTAAATTTTATTTGTTCTGCAATTATATGTGCATATTCATGAATTAATCCAGTAAAATCAGCAATTGTATCTGTGGTATGTAGATTAATATATCCATATTTAAGAGTAGGAATATAATAACTATAGTTGTGATCATATCCAGCTTTATCTTTATTTGTTATTCTTAAGTTATTATGTCTTTCTTTAAACACTTTATCAAAATACTTAGCTAAATCTTTATCAATTGAATGATAAAAGTCATGTGTATAAGATAATAGTATGTTTTTAGGTATATATCTATCAGTTAACATACCTATAGTAGATTTCTTATACATATCATTTAATTTAGAAAATGTTTCAATAGATGGTATAAATAATTTATTATCTTTTATTTCTTCTTGATCATTTTCTACTTGTTTATCAAATCCTTGTTCAAGTGGAAATATATTAGGACTATTTGATAATAAACTGTTTAAAGTATAAATTGCATGTGCAAAGTCTTCGGTTTGACTAATATTAAATAAATCATAGGAAAGATTAAGTTGCTCATTTAGTTGTCTTTTATTCCAATTGTTATATTTCATATTAATCCCCTTCTTGGTTGATTATTATAACATAATTATTTAAATTAATGTATAATACTTTTATGTGGTGAATGATATGTTTAAAAAAATATATGTAGAAATAACAAATAGTTGTAATTTAAACTGTTCTTTCTGTATTGGGCATACCAGGAAGAAAGAGTTTATTACTATTGATAAGTTTAAATTATTATTAGATAAAATAAAGAATCATACAGATTATTTATATTTTCATTTAATGGGTGAACCTTTAATACATCCTTACATAAATGATCTTATTGATATAGCATCTAATGACTTTAATATTAATATAACTACAAATGGATATTTTATAGATAGAATAAAAGATAATAAACATATAAGACAAATAAATATATCATTACATTCATATGATGAAACTAAGAATAAAACACTTGATGAATATTTAAATAATATATTTGAATCAGTAGAAATATTATCTAATAATACTTATATTTCATATAGAATGTGGACTAATAATAAATATAAAGATGAAATAATTAAACATATAGAAGATTATTATGGCATTAAGATTGATGGTCATACAAAGATAAAAGAAAATGTATTCTTTGACTTTGATACAGAATTCATTTGGCCAGATTTAAATAATGATTATTATAATGAAAATGGTTCATGCCAAGGATTATCTTCACATGTAGGTATACTATTAGATGGAAGTGTAGTACCTTGTTGTTTAGACTACAATGCAAATCTATTATTAGGTAATATATATGAAGATAGTTTAGATAATATATTAAAAAGTGAAAGAGCTGTTAATATGTTTAATAGCTTTAAGAATAAAATAAAATGTGAAGAGTTTTGTAAGCATTGTAACTTTTATGATAGAATAAGAACAAAAAAAGCGGGTGATATTGATGAATGATAAGATAGTTATTAAAGGTGCAAGAGAAAATAATCTTAAGAATCTAGATTTAGAAATACCTAAGAATAAACTTGTAGTCATGACAGGTGTATCTGGATCAGGTAAATCTTCTTTAGCATTCGATACAATATATGCAGAAGGTGAAAGAAGATATATTGAATCTTTATCTGCTTATGCAAGACAATTTTTAGGTGGAGGAGAAAAAGCTAATGTAGATTCTATAGAAGGTTTATCTCCATCTATATCTATAGATCAAAAAACAACAAATAATAATCCAAGATCTACTGTTGGTACAGTTACTGAGATATATGATTATTTAAGATTATTATTTGCTCGTATAGGTGTTCCTTATTGTCCAAATCATCATAAGCCAATATCTTCTCAATCAGTAGAAGAAATGACAAATAAAATACTTGAATATGATGAAGGAACTAAACTTGAAGTTTATTCTCCAATTGTACATGGTGAAAAAGGTACTCATAAAGACTTATTTGATAGATTAAGAAAAGATGGTTACTCAAGAGTAAGAGTAAATGGAAATATATTTGATTTATCAGAAGAAATAGAACTTGAAAAGAATAAGAAAGATAATATAGAAGTATTAATAGATAGAATAGTAATTAAAGAAGATATTAGATCAAGATTATTTGAAGCTATTGAAACAGCAACTAAATTATCAGATGGTAAAGTTTTAATAAATATAATAGGTGATAAAGAAATAATCATGTCTGAACATTTTGCATGCCCTGACTGTGATTTTTCATTACCTGAACTAGAACCAAGAATATTCTCATTTAATGCTCCATATGGTGCATGTCCTGCATGTAAAGGTTTAGGTAAGACTAAACATATAGATTTAAATATTATCATTCCTGATTGGAATCTATCTATTCCTGAAGGAGGAATAATAGCATTTAAATATGGTAAGAGTAAAAATTTCTTTGGTAAAGATACTGAAAATGATAGAGTAGATACTATAAAACTAAATACAGTATGTGCAGCTAATAATATAGATATTAATAAAAAGTTAAAAGATTTTACTAAAGATGAATTAGATATTATTTTATATGGTTCAAATGAAGTGTATGAATATGATTTTTCTTCTAGAAAGCAATTAGGTGTTTGGGAAGGTATAGTTAATCAATTAGAAAGAAGATACATGGAAACAACATCTAGTTGGATAAGAGAATGGATAGATGGTTTCATGGCTGAAGATGTATGTACTACATGTCATGGAGCTAGATTACAAAAAGATATATTAAATATCTTAGTAGGTGGTAAATCTATCTGGGATGTTGTTCAAATGAGTATTAAAGATTTAATAGTATTCTTTGATAAATTAAAACTTAATAAACAACAACAAGAGATATCTGGTTTAATTATTAAAGAAATAAAGAATAGATTAGAATTCTTAGATCATGTTGGATTAAATTATTTAACATTAGCTAGAGAAGCTGGTACATTATCAGGTGGTGAAGCTCAAAGAATTAGATTAGCTACTCAAATAGGTTCTCGTCTATCTGGAGTATTATATGTTCTTGATGAACCATCTATAGGTCTACATCAAAAAGATAATGATAGATTAATTAAATCTTTAAAAGATATGAGAGATTTAGGTAATACTTTAATAGTTGTAGAACATGATGAAGATACAATGAGAGCAGCTGATCATATTATTGATATTGGTCCGGTTGCTGGTAACGAAGGTGGTTATTTAGTTGCTCAAGGAACAGTTAAAGATATTGAAAATTGTAAAGAATCTATAACTGGTGGATATTTATCAGGAAGATTAAAAATAGAAGTGCCTAAAAAGAGAAGAAAAGGTAATAATAAATTTATAACTATTAAAGGTGCTAAAGAAAACAACTTAAAGAATATAAATGTTAAGTTCCCATTAGGTACATTCACTTGTGTCACAGGTGTATCTGGATCAGGTAAATCTACTTTAGTTAATGAAATATTATGTCATGCATTACAACAATATGTATATAAATCAAAAGTTCATATTGGAGCTCATAAGAGTATAGATGGGCTTGATAATGTCGATAAAGTAGTACAAATATCTCAAGATCCAATAGGAAGAACTCCTAGATCAAATCCTGCTACATATACAGGTGTATTTGATGATATAAGAGAAATATTTGCAGAAACTAAAGAAGCCAAGATAAGAGGATATGATAAAGGTAGATTCTCATTTAATGTTAAAGGTGGACGATGTGAAGCTTGTTGGGGTGATGGTGTTAAAAAGATTGAGATGCACTTCTTACCTGATGTATATGTTCCTTGTGATGTATGTCATGGTACTAGATTTAATTCAGAAACTTTAGATATTAAGTTTAAAGGTAAAAATATAAATGATGTATTAAATATGAGAGTAGAAGAAGCAATAACATTCTTTGAAAATCATCCTAAAGTTAAGAATAAATTACAAGTATTAATGGATGTTGGTTTAGGTTATGTTAAACTTGGACAATCTGCACCTACTTTATCAGGTGGTGAAGCAGGTAGAATAAAACTTGCAAAAGAATTACAAAAAAGAGCTACAGGTAAATCAGTATTTATACTTGATGAACCTACAACAGGATTACATACACATGATATATCTAAATTAATTAATATCTTACAACGTATTGTTGATAATGGAGATACTGTTATAGTTATTGAACATAACTTAGATGTTATTAAAGTAGCTGATTATATTATTGATTTAGGTCCTGATGGAGGAGATGGTGGTGGTACTATTGTTGCTACTGGTACTCCTGAAGCTATCTGTAAGGTTAAAGAATCCTATACAGGTGAATATTTAAAGAAACTATTAAAATAAAAAAGATTCAGTTAATCGCTGAATCTTTTATTTTATATTATTACTGTTGTAAAAGTATGTATCTTATGTTAAGGTATAAGAAATAAACGACACGATATGTTATACTTCAATTTTTATAATTTATATTTCAAAGGAGGTTATATTAGATGAAACGTAAATTATTAGGTTTATTGCTTGTAGGAGCAGTATTTTTCACAGTAGGATGTGGAAAGAAAGAAGAAAAGAAAGTTGAGGATACAACACCAAAAATCATTTGTACTGCCGAAGAAGATAGTGATGGTATGAAAAGTACAACAGTTACTACTATTACTATCAGAGATGATAAAAAGTATGTTAAAGATTATGTAAGTGAAATTAAAATGGTAGTTGATGATGAAACTATGTACAATCTTTATAAAGATGCCATGAAAGAAGAAATGGAATCAGAAAAAGATGAAGACATGGAATATACAATCAATAGTGATGATGCAAATAAAACTATAACTATTGTTATGAAAGCTACTTTAACTGATGAAAGATTAAATAACGCATCTGACGAAGAAAAAGAAGAAATGGAAGCTAAAACATTAATTAAGGAAATAGATAAAGCTGGCGTTAAATGTGAATTTAAAAATATAACAAAAGAAGAACTTGGATTATAATAACAAGACTAGATAATTTCTAGTCTTTTTTCTTTTATAAACCTACAATATGTTCTTTGTATAAATCTTTTAATACAATAAATCCTTTTTACTCTTTCAATTTTACTAATAAATAGTTTATAATTAATTAAGGTGATGATATGAATCCTGTAGCATTTACAATTAGTGGAATTGAGATAAGATGGTATTCTATATTTATATTAGGAGCTGTATTAGCAGGTATTTATTTTATTGAAAGAGAAAGTAAAAGATTTAATGTAAGATCAGACTTTGTATTCAATATGATGTTTTGGGCTTTTATAGCAGGCTTAGTAGGAGCTAGATTATATTATGTTTTATTTAATTTAAGTCAATATCAAAATATATTAGATATATTTAAAGTATGGGAAGGTGGACTTGCAATCCATGGTGGATTAATAGCAGGATTACTTACCGTAATGCTATATTGTAAGAAATATAAGTTTAGAACTATTAGAATGTTAGATATTATTGCTCCTGCAATGTTAATATGCCAAGCGATAGGTAGATGGGGAAATTTCTTTAACCAAGAAGCTCATGGTGCTGCTACATCAGTAGAAGCATTACAAAGATTATTTGTTCCTGATTTCATAATCCAAGGAATGAATATAGGTGGTGTAACTTATGTACCTACATTTTTCTTTGAATCTATTTTATGCTTAGTAGCATTCATAATTATATTAATTATAAGAAGAGGTAAATATGTTAAAGTTGGACAACCTACAGCATTATATTTAATGTCTTATGGTGTTATAAGATTCTTTATAGAAATATCAAGAACAGATTCACTTATGTTAGGTGGATTTAAGATGGCTCAAATAGTATCAATAATATTCTTCTTAATTGGACTAAGTATAATTGCTTATACATCAAGATTGTCTAAGTTTGAAGACTTATATAATGATGCTACTAATATAGATCAAATCAGATTTTAGGAGGAAGAACAAATGAGTTCTTCTTTTTTTTAAAGACTAATTGTGTTATAGTATAAGCGGTGGTTAAAACGTGAATAATTTAGTCATGGCTTATTTAGGAGATGCTGTATATGAATTATATATTAGAGAGTATCTTATAAATAAAGGATTATGTAAGGTTAAAGATTTACAAAAAGAAAGTATAAACTATGTATCTGCTGTATCTCAAAGAAGAATATTAGAAGAATTAATAGATGATAATTTCTTAACTGAAGAAGAAATAGAAATAGTTAATCGAGGTAGAAATGCATCTTCTCATCCTTCTAAGACAACAGATATAGTTACTTATAAGAAAGCAACTGGTTTAGAATGCTTAATAGGTAATTTATATACAACTAATAAAGATAGATGTTATGAAATATTAAATAGAATAGTAGGTGCTTAATATGAGAGTATGTGGAAAGAATGTATTTAGAGAATTAAACATTAAGGATATAAGAAAAGTATATATATCAAATAAATTTAATGATAAAGAAATTATTAAATATATCCAAGATAATAAAATATCTTATGTTCCAAGTGATGAAAGACAAATGGATAAGATGATGCAACATCATCAAGGTATTATAGCTGAGATAAATGATTATCAATATAGAGATTTAACAGCTATAACTAAAGATGATAATTTTATCGTAATGTTAGACCATTTAGAAGATCCACATAACTTTGGAGCTATTATTCGTACATGTGAAGCTAGAGGAATTAAAAATATCATTATTCCCAAAGATAGAGGAGTAGTAGTTAATGAAACAGTCATGAAAACTTCTACAGGAGCTTTAAATCATGTAAATATAATCATGGTAACTAATTTACCTAATACAATCGATAAATTAAAAGATATGGGATATTTCATATATGCTGCTGAAGCAGATGGAACAGACTATAGAAAAGTAGATTATGCAGATAAAAAAGTATTAGTAATTGGTTCTGAAGGATTTGGTTTATCTAGATTAGTTAGAGAAAATTCTGATGAAATTATCTCATTACCTATGAATGGTATTATTAACTCATTGAATGCATCAGTTGCTGCAGGAATATTAATATATGGAATAGGAGACTAATATAAATGGATTATCAAGATAATGAATTAATTGATAATATGAATGATAAGTCTGAAGAAGCAAGAGATGTATTATATGATAAATATAAGTACATAGTAGATATAATAATTAATAAGTATAAGAAGAGTGCTTATTATTTATCCATTGATATGCAGGAGTTGACTCAAGAAGCTTTATTAGGTTTCTCTGATGCATTATATTCTTATGATTATAATAAAGAATCTAATCTTCCTACATTTATTTCTTTATGTGTAGAAAGAAGAGTAGAAAACTATGTTAAGAAACATTCTACTGCAAAGATGAAAATGCTTAAGGATATGATTTCATTAGATGATAAAATAGCTGAAGATATATCACTTGGTGATACTGTAAGTGATAGAGTCACACCTGAAGATATTATAGAAGATGAAGAAGAAACAAAAGTATTACTTCAAAAGATAAAAGAGTTATTATCTCCAACAGAGTTAGAGATATATAAATTAATATTACATAATTTCTCTTATGAGGATATATCTGGTATCTTAAATGTATCAGTTAAAAGCATATATGACTACGTATATCGTATAAGAAAGAAATTAAAAGATTTATATTGATTATTAAATATTTCCGTGTTATATTATTTGTGTACACGGAAGTGTTTTTTTTATACAATAAATTATAAGGGTGGTAAAAATGGCAAAAAAGCAAACTGAAGAAGTTAAAGAAACAGAAGTAAAAGTTAAAGTTTCAAAGAGAGCTGCTAGAAAAGCTGAAATAGCAGCAGAAAAAGAAAAATATGAAGTAATCATTGATAAGTTAATTGATGAAAAGTATGAAGCTAAGAAAAATAAAGATAAGAATAAAGTAAAAGAATTAAATGCTAAGATTAAAGAAGCTAAGAAAGAAAGAAGTTTAGTTGGTTCTACTGATACATTTGGAGGACAAGTAAGAGCTGAAATGCGTTTAGTTAGATGGCCATCTGCTAAAGAAGTTACTAAATATACTATTGCTGTATTAGTATTTGTATTATTTTTTGCAGGATTCTTCTTCTTAATTAATTTCTTATTCTCATTAATAACAGGATTAAAGGGGTAGTTGAATATGGAAAAATTATGGTATGTTGTTAACACTTATTCAGGACATGAAGCTAAAGTAAAAGAAAAACTTGAAATGCGTGCTGCATCTATGGGTTTTGAAGATTATATCTTTAGAGTAGTTATTCCTGAAGAAACAGTTATTGAAAAAACTAAATCAGGTGAAGAAAAAGAAAAGAAGAAAAAGATGTTCCCAGGTTATATCCTTGTTGAAATGATTATGAGTGATGAAGCTTGGTATATCGTACGTAATACTCCAGGTGTTACTGGATTTATTGGATCATCAGGAAAAGGTGCTAAACCTACACCATTAAAACCACAAGAAATAGATAAAATACTTGTTAGCATGGGTATGTCTAGAGTTGATGTTGATGCTGAACTTAAAGCTGGTACTCAAGTTGATATTATCGATGGACCATTCAAAGGTATGTCTGGTAAGATTGATAGCGTAGATACAGCTAATAACAAGTTAAATGTATTAATCGACTTATTTGGACAAGAAACTCCAGTTGAAGTTGAATTATTCCAAGTTAACGTTAGATAATTAGAAGGATTTGATATCCTTCTTTTTTATTTGTATAATACATCTCTTGAGAAGGGGATAATATGAATAAAGCTAAACAAAGACAAATAATATTAAAAGAGATGAAAAATATTTATTATAAAAATATAGCTAATAGATATGATTGGATGGGATATTTAATAACTGAAGATAATAAACCTAGTTATCACCATATAACTAAAAGAGAAGAATTAATTAAAGATAATAAATCAATTGAAGCAACAGTTGAAAATGGTGCATACCTAGGTAAAAGAAGTCATGAATTATTGCATCAAATAGAATTAATAGACCATGATTTATATGTTTGTTGGAATGATTTATTTAAAGCAATTAGTAATATGCGTATATATCCTATAGAAGATGTATGGGAAACAATATATAAAATGAGAGAAATAACAGAGAAAACTATATCTGAATATAAAATTAATAAAAATAGAACAAAATAATCTAAAAAACTTGATATTTGACTTGTTTAATGTTATTATCTTAATTGCTAAATTGTTTATTTAGTGTTTATTTGTGGGAGGGAAATGCGGATTTGCCCATGACCACAAACGCGAAAAAACTGAAAGGAAGTGTTTTACGTGGCAAAAGAAGTCTTTAGAAAAGTAAAATTACAAATCGAAGCTGGTAAAGCAACTCCAGCACCACCAGTTGGTACTGCTGTAGGTCCATTAGGAATCAATATTCAAGATTTCTGCTCTAAGTACAATGATGCTACTAGAGATAAAATGGGTAATGTTATTCCAGTAGAATTAACAGTTTATACTGATAAAACATTCGATTTCGTATTAAAAACTCCACCTGCTGCTAAATTAATTAAGCAATATGCTAAGATTCAAAAGGCAAGTAGTAAGGGAGCTAATGAAATAGTTGCTACATTAACTCAAGATGACGTTAGAAAGATTGCTGAAACAAAAATGCCAGATTTAAATGCATACGATATTGATGCTGCTATGAAGATTATTGAAGGTACAGCTAGAAATATGGGTGTTGCAGTTAAGGGTGTTAATGATGCAGAATTAGCTGAACAAGCTATGGAAGCTAAAGCTGAAGAAATTGAAGCTGCTAAGAGAGAAGCTGCATTAGAAGAAATGGAAGCATCTGCTGCTGATACTAACGTTGAAGTTGAAGTAACTACTGAAAAGAAATCAGAAGAAGAATAATTATAATTAATAAATATAACAAAAATCCGCTAATAAACCACGATTGGAGGTAAATACGATGAGAAAATTCGGAAAGAAATATGTGGAAGCTTCAAAATTAGTTGAAGCAAACAAAGCTTATTCTTTAACTGAAGCTGTTGAATTAGTTAAGAAAACATCTGTAACTAAGTTCGATTCTTCTGTTGAAGTTGCTGTTAAACTTAACATCGATACTAAAAAGGCCGATCAACAATTAAGAGGTTCATTAGTATTACCTAATGGTAATGGTAAGACAAAGAGAATCTTAGTTTTAGCTAAGGGTTCTGCTGCTGAAGCTGCTAAAAAGGCTGGAGCTGACTTTGTTGGTGAACAAGATTTAATTGATAAGATTGCTAAAGAAAACTGGTTTGAATATGATGTAATCATTGCTACTCCAGATATGATGCCTTTATTAGGTAGAATTGGTAAGATCTTAGGACCAAGAGGATTAATGCCTAACCCTAAGACTGGTACAGTTACTGCAGATCCTGCAAAAGCTGTAGAAGATGTTAAAAAAGGTATGATTGAATATAGAGCAGACCAATATGGTAATGTTCATTCAATGGTAGGTAAAGTTTCATTTGACGCTGACAAATTAGTTGAAAATATCGCTTATGTTATTGCTCAAATAGTTAAAGCTAAACCTGCAACAGTAAAAGGTAAATATATTCAAAATATCTCATTAAGCTCAACTATGGGTCCTGGTATTCATGTTGACTTAAATTCAATTGACATGTAATTAATTATGTGTTAAATTATTAATTGTTAAAAAAACGAGTACCGAAGACAGTAGGGAATACGATGAGTATTTTAATTATCCTACCGAGGGAGAGTTAAATAGTCTTTAGATTATAAACTTTCCGCGTGGAAAGTTTTTTTATAGAAAAATTGTAAGGAGGACATATATGGCAAGCGAAAAAGTTCTTAACGCTAAACAAGCTACAATTGATGAAATAGCTAGTAAGGTTAAAGATTCTGAATCTATTATTTTATTTAGATATGCTCAATCAACTGTTGCTGATATGCAATCATTAAGAAGAGAACTAAAAGATGTTGACAGTGAAGTAAAAGTTTACAAGAATACTCTTGTAAAAAGAGCTTTAGATGATATGAACATCAACCTAGATGAATATCTTGAAGGTCCAAATGCTATAGTATTTGGTAAAGAAATGTTAGAACCAATCAAGATAGTTTCTAAATTCGCAAAAGATCATGACAATATTGAAATCGTTTCAGGTATTGTTAATGGTGAAGTAGTAGACTTAGATACAATTAAGGGTTATGCAAGTATTCCATCAAGAGAAGGTTTACTTACTATGTTAGCCGGTGGTTTGATAGAACACGTAAGAAATCTATCTATTGCACTTAATTTATATGCCGAACAATTAGGTGAGGAAAACAAGTAATTTAAGAAAGGAAGTATGAAAGATGGCAAAATTTACAAAAGATGAATTTATTTCTGGATTAAAAGAAATGACATTATTAGAAATTAAAGAATTAGTTGACGCTATGAAGGAAGAATTTGGTGTTGATCCAAGTGCTGTAGCTGTTGCTGCTGCTCCTGCTGCTGCTGAAGCTGCTGAAGAAAATGCTGCTAAAACTGTAGTATTAAAAGACTGTGGAGCTTCTAAGATTGGAGTTATCAAAGTTATAAGAGAAATTACTGGTTTAGGTTTAGTTGAAGCTAAAGCTATAGCTGATAACGGTGGAAACATTAAGGAAAACGTTCCTGCTGAAGAAGCTAACGAAATTAAAGCTAAATTAGAAGAAGCTGGCGCTACTGTAGAATTAGCTTAATTCTAATAATTAAAACTCGTATTATACGAGTTTTTTTATGTTATAATATTTTATAGGTGATAATATGAAGAAGCTAACAATATTCATGACTATATTTGTAGTATTCTTAACTGGATGTCTATTATATATGGGTTTAATGACTGAAAATAGAATTAAAGATTATATGGCATTAGAAAATGATATGATTGAAATAGCTAAATCATATGTTGTAACAGATAAAGTATCACTTGTAAGTGGAGAATCAATTCAAATAAAACTAGATAAGATTATTGAAGATAAATTCTTAGAGAATAATAAGGTAAATGATGATACATGTGATGGTTTTATCACAATAAAAAGAGTTGTTGATAACTATACTTATAAACCTTATATTAAGTGTAATAACTATGAAACATTAGTAGATTAACAACTAAAAATGTCTTATAAAAAATAGTAAAAAATAATGTTGACTTAGTTGACTATAAGTGATATATTATTAATTGTTTAAAAAGCGGTTCTGCCTAGGTAGAACCTAATTTTAGAGAATGTTTGATACACCAGGATGTGTGTATATAGAAAGGAATCATATATGAGTACTATTAATCAATTAGTAAGAAAAGGTAGAGGTCATAAAACTAGAAGAGCTAAATCTCCAGCATTAAACTTTGGTTTAAACTCAATGGAAAAGAAGCTTACTGATACTAACCATCCTCAAATGAGAGGTGTTTGTACAGTTGTAGGTACAAAGACTCCTAAGAAACCAAACTCAGCGTTAAGAAAATTCGCTCGTGTTAAGTTATCTAACGGAAGAGAAGTTGATACTTACATTCCAGGTGAAGGACACAATTTACAAGAACACTCAGTAGTATTAATCCGTGGAGGTCGTGTAAAAGACTTAATCGGTGTTCGTTATCACATTGTACGTGGTGCATTAGATACTCAAGGTGTTAAAGATCGTAAACAAGCTAGATCTAAATATGGTGCAAAACGCCCTAAATAAAATAATATATAAGGAGGAAAAATAATATGCGTAAAAGACGTGCTGAAAAACGTGACGTATTACCAGATCCTATATATAAATCTAAAGTTGTTACAAGATTAATTAATGCCGTTATGAAGAGTGGTAAAAAAGGTACAGCTGAAAAGATTTTATACGGAGCTTTTGATCAAATCAAAGCTAGAACTGGAGAAGAACCAATCGAAGTATTCGAAAAAGCTCTTGAAAATATTAAACCAGCTCTAGAGGTAAAAAATCGTCGTGTTGGTGGATCTAACGTTCAAGTACCAATTGAAGTTAGTGAAGAAAGAGGTCAAACATTAGCACTAAGATGGTTAGTGAATTATGCTAGACTAGGAAATGGTAAAACTATGGTTGATAAATTAGCCAATGAAATTATAAACGCTGCAAATGGAACAGGCGGAGCTGTTAAGAAACGTGAAGATACTCACAGAATGGCAGAAGCTAATAAAGCATTTGCACACATGAGATGGTAGGAGGATTACAATGGCAAGAGATATAAGTATTGATAAATTAAGAAATATTGGTATCATGGCTCACATCGATGCTGGTAAAACTACTACTACAGAAAGAATTTTATACCTTACAGGTGTAACTCATAAAATTGGTGAAACACATGATGGTGAATCACAAATGGACTGGATGGCTCAAGAAAAAGAAAGAGGTATTACTATAACTTCTGCAGCAACAACTTGCTACTGGAAGAATCATAGATTAAATATCATCGATACTCCAGGTCACGTAGACTTCACAATTGAAGTTCAAAGATCATTAAGAGTATTAGATGGTGCTATCGCTTTACTTGATGCTAATGCTGGTGTTGAACCACAAACTGAAACAGTTTGGGGACAAGCAAACGAATATAACGTACCAAGAATGGTATGTGCTAATAAGATGGGTAAGATTGGTGCTGACTTCTATATGTCATTACAATCTGTTAAAGATAGATTAGGTGCTAATGCAGCTGCTATCGTATTACCTATTGGTGCTGAAGCTGACTTTGCTGGTGTTGTTGACTTAGTTAAGATGAAAGCTTTCATGTTCAAAGGTGATGAACAAGAAAATATGGACGAAGTTGAAATACCTGCTGACATGTTAGACAAAGCTAAAGAATACAGATCAAAATTAATTGATGCTGTTGCTGAATTCGATGATGAATTCATGATGAAATATTTAGACGGTGAAGAAATAACTGAAGACGAATTAAAAGCAGTTATCAGAAAAGGAACTCTTTCTGCTAAGTTCTTCCCAGTATTATGTTCTGATGCCTTAGCTAATAAGGGTGTTAGAGTATTATTAGACGCAGTAATAGACTATTTACCTGCTCCAACAGATGTAGAAGCTATTAAATGTGTTGATAAGAATGGTAATGAAATATTAAGACATCCAAGTGACAATGAACCATTCACTGCACTTGCATTCAAGATTATGACTGACCCATTCGTTGGTAGATTAGCATTCTTCAGAGTTTACTCTGGTAAATTAAGTGCTGGTTCTTATGTATTAAACTCTACTAAGGGTGAAAAAGAAAGAATTGGACGTATTTTACAAATGCATGCTAATGAAAGAAAAGAAATTACAGAAGTATATGCTGGTGAAATTGCTGCTGCTGTTGGTTTAAAAGATACTACTACAGCTGACACATTATGTGATGAAAAGAATTTCGCAATCATGTCTGGTATGGAATTCCCAGAACCAGTTATTGATATAGCTATTGAACCTAAATCTAAAGCAGATCAAGATAAGATGGCTATCGCATTACAAAAGTTAACTGAAGAAGACCCAACTTTAAGATGTAAGACTGATACTGAAACTGGACAAACTATCCTTTCAGGTATGGGTGAATTACACTTAGATATCATTATTGATAGATTAAGAAGAGAATTCTCAGTTGAATGTAACCAAGGTGCTCCACAAGTTGCTTATAGAGAAACAATAACTGTTCCTGGTGACTGTGAAGGTAAATATGTTAAACAATCTGGTGGTCGTGGACAATACGGACATGTTTGGATTAAGTTTGAACCAAATAAAGAATCTGACTATGAATTCGTTGATGCAGTAGTTGGTGGTGTTGTTCCAAGAGAATACATTCCAGTTGTTGATAAGGGATTACAAGAAGCTTTAGCTGGTGGTATATTAGCTGGTTATCCATTAGTTAATATTAAAGCTACTCTACATGATGGTTCTTACCATGAAGTAGACTCATCAGAAATGGCATTCAAGATTGCTGCTTCTATGGCTTTAAAAGCTGCTAAAGATAAATGTAAGGCTATCTTACTAGAACCTATAATGAAGGTTGTAGTAGATGTACCTGAAGAGTATGTTGGTAATGTAATGGGAGACTTAACATCAAGACGTGGTAGACCAGTTGGTCAAGAAGCACTTGGAGTTAAGACAAGAATTACAGCTATGGTTCCATTATCTGAAATGTTCGGATATGCTACAGACTTAAGATCTAATACTCAAGGACGTGGAGTATTCCAAATGTTTAAAGATTCTTATGAACCAGTTCCAAAAAATATAGCTGACGAAATTATCAAGAAAAACTCAGCTAACTAAAAAGTACTTGATTTATGATTAAGTATTAGATAAAATAATATATGTTATAAGACAAGAAAGAAAGGAATTTTATTATGACAAGAGAAAAATTTGATCGTAGTAAACCACATGTTAATATTGGTACAATCGGACACGTTGACCATGGTAAAACTACTTTATCAGCTGCTATTTCTAAAGAATTCTCAAAGAATGTAATGGGATATGCTGATATCGATGGTACACCAGAAGAACAAGCTCGTGGTATTACTATTAATACTGCTCATATCGAATATGAAACAGAAAAAAGACATTATGCACACGTAGACTGTCCTGGACATGCTGACTATGTTAAGAACATGATCACTGGTGCAGCTCAAATGGATGGAGCTATCTTAGTAGTTTCTGCTGCTGATGGTTGCATGCCACAAACTAGAGAACACATCTTATTATC
>CAMPCD010000017.1 GCA_946643435.1 uncultured bacterium | reverse complement strand
ATAAATTATAGATTACATGCTGAACAATTAAATATTCCTATTGTTAAAGGTTTTCAATTACAAAAAGATGAAAATCCTCAAACAATTATATTTGCAGCAGGACAAGGTATAACTGAACAACTTGTATCTGATGGTTATATAGAAGATGGTAAATTTAATGAAAGAATAGATTTAGTAATAGCTAATACTAAAGAATTCATGAAAACATATAACTGTGAAAAGATAGAAGATAGTTTTATTTATTTTAAAGATTATTCAAATGGTATATTTGAATATAAATTATATTTTCAAGATATGATAATACCATTAGAAAGTGGTAAAGCAGTATTAAGATCATTAAATGCTTATTTTGTGGAACCAAAGATGCATGATTTTTATCAATTAAGTGTTACTATGGGACCATTTAATTTACCAACTGAATTCTTAAAAGTTGGTCAAATAGATTTAGAGAATGATAAGATAACCAAAACATTAGATACTATCATGATTGGATTACTAGATAATTTGAAGTATAGGTAGGTGATAATATGATAAAAGTAACTGAAGAGCAAAATACTTATAAGTTTAATAATGAAAAAGCAAAAAATATTTTATCTAAAATATCTGGATTATATGTGGATTATTGTACTCAAGAAGAAGCAACTGAAATAAAAAATATGCTTGATCAATTTCTAGCTGATATTACTATAAATAAAGAATTAGTAGAAGTAGAAAAACATGAAACAGAAGAACAAGCAAGAGAGTATTTTGGTGAAGACTTTATTAAAGAGTTTAATCAAATATTACAAAGATTAGATAAAGAAGATAATATTTTATATTTACATGGAACTAGTCCTGGAAGTTGTCCTTCAATAATGGATGAAGGATTAAGATGTGGTTTACCTCAAATAACTTCAACTTCATGTGGACAAACAATGCCTGCAGGTGATGAAAGTTTTGAATTTCAACAATTTGAATCTTTACTTAATTGGGGACATAAGAACTATAAAGGATTAGTTATGCTAGCTATTCCTTATGAAACATTTTATAAAGAAGGATTATTTACTCAATTAAGTGTTGATAATGGTTATTCTTATAAGTATTTAATTAATCCTGACTTTATAGTTGGTTATATTGATGTTAATACTAAACAAATAATTATGAATCCTAAATATAGTAGAGAACATAATTATGAAGGATTAATGCCTGATATGAATATATATCATCCAAACCCATCAATGACTAATGAACTTATTAGAGAATCATTGAAAAATACGATAACTCAAGAAGATGAAGAAATAGAACTTCCTAAATTACGTAGTGAAGTAGTATTAGATCCTTCAAGTGTATTATTAAGTCTTGAAGATTTAATTGGTATTTTTAGACGTATTCAGTTATTAGATAATCAAACCATTAAGCAAGAACAATTTGATTATTTTGCTGATAGGATTAAATCAGTTTCATCTGATTTAGGAAATATAATACATTTGTTAAAAACCAAACAAGAATTAGATGAAGAAAACAAAAAATATGATGAAATATTTGGCGATGTCCCAAGCATTCAAAGTGATACTACATTTGATGATGAATCAATTGAATGGGATGATTCATCAGATGATGAATTTATTGAATGGAATGAATCATCAGATGTTGATAAATTCTTTGAGAATCTTGAGTCAGAAGAACCTATTCAAAAAAGATAATATAAGACTACTTTAATGGTAGTCTTTTTACATGTAGCAATGTAAATATTCAATTATGCAATTTTATATAATTTTTAATACTGCTATACTAAAAATAGGTGATAGTATGAAAAAAATTATAATCAAAACATTAATTACCACATTTATATTAGGTGCTTTAATAGGTATAATAGCCGTTATATTTGATCTATGGAATGATGTAACTGAAAAAATTTTACTATCTATTATAGTATTATTTGGTTTTAGTATTTCAGGATTAGCCTCATCAACAGCATATGAAAAAGTAAAAGATAAGTTTATACCAATAGTGGGATTAATTATAACTATTATAAGTGTAATATATTTTGAATTAGTTGTATGGGAAATAACAATCTTTAAATTAACAAGTGATTTAGCATGGCAATTACCAATTATATTAATTTTATTATCTGTATCATCTGGACATATAAGTTTATTAATGCTTATATCTTCAGAAGAGGATGTTGTTAAAATGTCTAAAATGGGTACAATAGTTGTATCTTTAATCATGGATGCTTTATTAATTAATAATATAGTAAGTGATTTGAATATTAGTTGGAAGGTAGTTACTATAATTGGTATTCTTGTAATACTAGGTACAATTATTTCTCCATTATTGAATATTCTTAATAAGAAAAAAGAACAACCAAAAGAAGAAGACGATAAATATAAAAGAATAGAACAATTAAAGAATTTATTAGATACAAATGCTATTACTCAAGAAGAGTATGATGTAGAGAAGAATAAATTATTAAATGAAACTGACAAATAAGTCAGTTTTTTTATTATCATGATATAATTATTGTAGGAAGTGTTTATATGAAATTACCTAAAGTAGTATTTAAAGTTATGCCTATTGAAAATAATATAGGTTTTATTCAATGGGGTTATTTTGAATCAACAGATGTTTTAAGTGTTCATGATTATACTATTAAAATATTTCCTGAACTAGCTAATATAGATAATAGTTTATCTGAAGAAGAAATAAATAAACAAATAGAAGAAGTAGTAGAAAAAGAATATTTAAAAAAAGAAAAACTACTACAAGAGAAAGCTGATAAATACAATCAATTGTGGGCTCCATATAATGATCAATATTTAGAAGCATTAAGTAACTTTTTTGGCATTGTTTGGCCTTCTGATTTAGAGGAGATAGAAGCAACAGTTGGAATACTACCAGTTTATCCTAGACATTTAGATACATGTTCATTTTCTATTGGTACAGGTGTAACTGATTTAAGATTAATAAATGTATGTGCTCATGAAATATTACATTTCATATGGTTTAGAAAACTACAACAAATGCATCCTGAAATACCAAGAAGAGAATATGATTCACCTTATTTTCCATGGCAATATAGTGAAATGGTAACAGATCCTATACTTAATAATCCACCTTTTGATACTATGTTTGAATTTAAAGAAATAGGATATAATAGTTTCTATAAATTGGAATATAATGGTGAAAAAGTCATGGATGTATTAAGAAATATATATGCTGAAGAAATACCTATAGAAGAGAAAATAGATAAAGGATATGCATATATATCAGAAGCTTTAGGAAAAGATAATAAACAATATAAAAAATAAAGTATCTTATATTTAATTGGTATTAAATATATAGTATAATTTTATCTAGGATGTGAATTAACATGAAAAACTTACTCAGCGATATAGATAAGAAATCTTTAATCCTTAGTATTATATATAAAGTATCAACATATATTTGTTGGTTTCTATATGGTGTAACAATATTAATATATGTTACAAATAGTTTTACTAAAAAGAGATTAATATGTTTAATGTTATTATTGTTTATTATCTATTCAATCAGAACATTATTTAAATATTTTTATAAAAAAGAAGTAGATAAAGCATATTATTCTATTAAACATACAGTTGAAATGTATTATTTCAAAAGATTAGAAAAACTTAATCCTTCAACATTAGAGAAGATTAATAGAGAAGATTTAGCTAATAAAATATTAGAATTAACTTTTAATGTAACTAAAATGGTAAGTGATATATTTGAATATATGGTACCACTTATAATAGGACTATTAATTTACTTTATAGTTGTAAGTAAGATAAGTATCTTAGTTTTATTACTTGATATAGTTGCATTAATGGCATTAGGTTATTATGAATATAAACATTATAAAGAAGTAGAAGTAACAAATTATAATGATTTATTAAAAGACTTAGTATTAAAATTACCTGATATAAGAATGCTTAATGCATTTAATTTCTGTTCTAAAAGATTAGATAAAAGTGAAAGTAATATTTGTATTATAAGAAATAATACTAAATCAGATTTAGTATATGATTATTCTATGTTAGGTTTATTATTTGTATCTTTAGTTTCAACAATAGTTATAATAGGAAATCCTATTGATATATTAGGTTATTCATTATTCTTTATTAGCATTGGTGTTAAATTAAAAGATTTATTCTATTTAATTATTCCAACAATTAAGAATGTTGAAAAGATGAATTATAACTTAGATAAATTAGAAGAATATTATAAAGATTTAAAGACTGAAAAATATGTATCTGATTGGAAGAAAATAGTTTATAAAGATGCTACTTATACATATGAATCAGGTATAAAGATTAAGATACCTAACTTTGAATTTATTAAAGGTGATACAGTATCTATATTAGGTGCTGCTGGTATGGGTAAATCTACTTTATTATATTTATTATCAGGTATCTATAATGTTACAACTGGACAAACAATAGTTGATGGTAAAGAAAATGATTTAAAATTAGATTCAATGTATATTACTCGTAATACTAAAATGTTTAAATTATCTTTAAGAGATAATTTAACATTAGGTCTTAAGATGAGTGATGATGATCTATTAAAATTAATAGATGAAATTGAAGTAAAAGAATGGTATGAAAGTTTACCTAAAGGATTAGATACTATTATTGATATTAATTATATAGATCTACCTGATGGAGTAAGAGAAAAACTTAATATATTAAGAGGTATTATATCTAATAAAGAAACATTATTATTAGATGAACCTACATATGATTTAGATATGGATAGTGAAAAGGTAATAGCTAATATGATTAAGAAGTATTGGAAGAAGAAGAGTTATATTATAGTTACTCATAGACCAATATTTACTACAATATGTAAAAAACATTATTTCATGAAGAATCATGAGTTGTTAGAAAGTGAACCTTTATTATAGGTTCATTTTTTATTGACTTAATAATTCAAAAGGAGTATGATTTTGATTTGTAAGGCTGACTGACAAAAAGGAGATAATATGAACAATGATGTATTTTTAAATCTAAGACAATTTAATCAATTAATAAAGAAAAAAACTTGCAATGATTGTACTTTAAAAAAAATTTCTAGTACACAAATGCTTATAATAGAATATTTAATAACACATGGTGATGTAACTCAAAGAGAGATAGAAGGGTTCTTAAAGACTTCAAGAGCTACTGTTTCTGATGTTATTAAGACTATGGAAAAGAATGGTATTATCTTAAAGAAAGCATGTGAAATAGATTCAAGAAAAAATATAATTACTTTAACTGATTGTTCTAAAAAAGAAATAAAGAAGTTTAAAGAAAAATTTATTGATATTCAAACTAAAGCAGTAAAAGGCGTGACTGATGAAGAATTATCTTGTTTTAATAATGTATTAAAAAAGATGATTGATAACTTGGAAGGGGATGAAATAAATGAACATAATTAAGCTATTTAAGAATCTTAATAAAAAAGATTTTATATATTTAATTGCAACTATTATATTAATAGTTACTCAAGTATTTTTAGAATTAAAGATGCCTGATTATATGTCTGAAGTTACTAGATTATCTCAAACTCCAGGAAGTAATATGAGTGATATCTTAACTAATGGTTTTTATATGCTACTATGTGCTTTAGGAAGTTTAGTAATATTAATTGTAACTGGATATTTAACTGCTAATATAGCAGCTTCTTTTTCTAAAAATACAAGAAAGAAAATATTTGATAAGGTTGAAAACTTAAGCTTATCAGAAGTAAAGAAGTTTAAGACTTCATCACTTATAACAAGAACTACAAATGATATAACTCAATTACAAATGCTATTTGCTATGGGTACTATATTTATGATTAAGTCTCCTGTAACTGCTGTATGGGCAGTATTAAAGATTTTAGATAAATCATGGGAATGGTCTATGGCAACAGCTGTTGGTGTAGTTATTCTTTTAATTACAATATTTAGTATTATGTTTGTTGTATCTCCAAGATTTAAGAAGATTCAAAAGTTAACTGATAATATGAATGGTGTAACTAGAGAAAACTTAACAGGTATTAGAGTTATAAGAGCTTTTAATGCTGAAGAATATCAAGAAGATAAGTTTAGTGAAGTTAATATGGATTTAACTGAAAATAACTTATTTGTACAAAAGACATTCTCATTAATGAATCCTATGATGAATATGATCATGCATGGATTAACTTTATCTATATATGTAATAGGTGCATTATTGATTAATAATTCAACTATGATAGATAAATTAAATATATTCTCAAATATGGTTGTATTCTCCTCATATGGTATGCAAGTAATCATGTCATTTTTAATGTTAGCATTAATCTTCATGTTAATGCCTAGAGCATCAGTATCTGCTGAAAGAATTAATGAAGTATTAGAAACTGATATATCTATTAAAGAAGGTAATGTTAATAAAGTAGATAAGAATAAAGCTGGTACTATTGAATTTAAGAATGTAGACTTTAGATATCCTGATGGTGAAGAAGATATGTTAAGTGATATTTCTTTTGAAGTTAAGAAGGGTGAAACAGTTGCATTCATTGGTTCAACAGGTGCAGGAAAAACTACATTAGTTAATCTTATTCCAAGATTCTATGATGTAACTAAAGGTGAAGTATTAGTTGATGGAATAAATGTTAAAGATTATAAAGAAGAATTATTACATAATATAATTGCTTATGTTCCTCAAAAGGCAGTAATGTTTGATGGATCTATTAAATATAATATTTCTTATGGTAAGAGTAATAATAAGAAAGTAACTAATAAGGAAATTGAAGAAGTTATTAAGATTGCTCAAGCTAAACATTTTGTTGAAAAGATGGATAAGAAATATGATTCTCATATAGCTCAAGGTGGAACAAATATTTCAGGTGGACAAAAACAAAGATTATCAATAGCTAGAGCTATTTTAAGAAATCCTGAAATATATATATTCGATGATACATTCTCAGCATTAGACTATAAGACTGATGCAACACTTAGAAAAGAATTAAAGAAATATGTTAAAGATGCAACACTATTAATTGTTGCTCAAAGAATAGGTACTATTATGAATGCTGATAAGATAATTGTACTTGAAGATGGTAAGATAGTTGGAATGGGTAAACATGAAGAATTATTAAAAAATTGTGAAGTATATAAACAAATTGCTTTATCACAATTAAGCAAGGAGGAATTATAATGCACGGTAAAGGTATGGCACCAAGTAAATCAAAAGATTTCTTTGGTTCTTTAAAAAGATTATTTCAAGAATTATCCAACTATAAATATCTTATTATATTAAGCTTATTATTAGCAGGTATAAGTGCAGTATTAGCAATTATATCTCCAGGTAGATTATCTAAATTAGCTGATACAATAACTGAAAGCATAAAAGTAAATACTGAACAAGTAGAAGTAATAAATACTACTATTTATTCTAAATTAATGAATATGGAAGCTATTATGTCTGATGATAATGTAAGTGAACAAGATAAATATGTTTTATATAATTATTTAACTAATAATGAAGGTTCATTATCTTCATTAACAAAAGAAGGAAAAGAGTATATCTTTAATCCTATAACAATTGAAAATACTAATATCTCTAGTGATGATCAAATTAGATATATTGAATTAACTAAGAATGTTAACCAAGAAGATGGTAGAGCATTATTAGCTTTAATTGATGAATCTCCAGAAAGTATTAAATCATTAATAGTTCCTAGATTAGATTTAGAAAGAGTTAAAACATTAAGTATTATATTAGGATTAATATATGTAGTAAGTGCATTATTTTCATATATTACTTCTTTATTAACTGCTTATATATCTAATTATTCTGCAAGAGATTTAAGAGAAAGAATATCATTAAAGATAAATAGATTACCATTAAGTTATTTTGATAATAATCAAGTAGGTGATTTATTATCAAGAGTAACTAATGATGTTGATACAGTATCTCAAAACTTAAATAACTCATTATCAACATTAATAACATCATTAACATTATTCTTAGGATCAATTATTATGATGTTTATAACTAATTGGATAATGGCAATAACTGCTATCTTATCAACAATAATTGGATTTATTTCTATGTTTATAATATTATCTAAATCACAAAAATATTTCTCTTTAAGACAAAAAGAATTAGGTAAATTAAACTCACATATTGAAGAAATATATTCAGGTTTAATTGTAGTTAAAGCTTATAATGGTAAAGAAGAAGCTGATAAAGAATTTGATGAATTAAATAATAATGTATTTAAAGCAAATATGATGTCTCAATTCTTATCAGGATTAATGCAACCATTAATGTCATTTGTAGGTAACTTAGGTTATGTTGCTGTTTGTATAGTAGGTGCATTACTTGCATTAAATGGATATATATCATTTGGTGTAATAGTTGCATTCATGATTTATATTAGATTATTTACTAATCCATTAGCGCAAATAGCTCAAGCATTTACTGCTTTACAATCAACAGCTGCTGCTGGTGAAAGAGTATTTGAATTTTTAGATGAAGAAGAAATGATTGATGAAAAGAATTTAACTACTGTTTTAACTAATAAAAAAGCTAAAGGTAACATTGAATTTAAACATGTTAAATTTGGTTATAATAAAGACAAAACAATTATTAAAGATTTCTCTGCTAAAGTTAAAGCAGGTAATAAGATAGCTATTGTTGGACCTACAGGTGCAGGTAAAACTACAATGGTTAACTTACTTATGAAATTCTATAATATTGATGATGGAGATATCATCATTGATGGTGTATCTATTAAAGATTTAAAGAGAGAAAACATACATGATTTATTTACTATGGTATTACAAGATACATGGTTATTTAATGGATCTATAAAAGATAATTTAAAATTCAATAGAAATAGAATATCTGATAAAGAAATAAAAGAAGTTATTAATACAGTAGGGTTAAAACATTTAATTGAAACATTACCTGATGGTATTGATACTGAAATAAATGAAAGTGATTCAATTTCAAGTGGACAAAAGCAATTATTAACAATTGCTAGAGGTATGTTAGAAGATGCTCCTTTCTTAATATTAGATGAAGCTACATCTAATGTAGATACAAGAACAGAAGAGTTAGTTCAACAAGCCATGGATAAATTAATGAAGGGTAGAACATCATTCATTATTGCCCATAGATTATCAACAATTAAAAATGCTGATTTAATTCTTGTTATGAATGAAGGTAACATTATTGAAATGGGAACACATGATGAATTATTAAATAAAAAAGGATTCTATGCCGATTTATATAATTCTCAATTTGAACTATAAAAGGGACCATGGTCTCTTTTTTTATTGTAATATAACGGAAAAATGTACTATAATAAATATAGAAAGGAAAAGAAGATATGAAGAAATTTATTGCAGAGTTCATTGGTACTTTTACTTTAGTATTATTTGGTACAGGTGTAGCTGTTATTACAGGTGACCCATTATTTACTGCTTTAGCATTTGGTTTATCAATTATTGCTTCAGCATTTGTAATTGGAAATATTTCTGGTTGCCATGTTAATCCTGCTGTTTCTTTAGCTATGTTAATCGACAAGAGAATATCTTTAAAAGATTTCTGTGGATATGTAGTTGCTCAAATAGCTGGTGCATTTGCTGGTTCTGGATTATTATATTTCTTACTAAAGAATACTGCTGTAAAGACTATTCAATTAGCTACTAATGGATATGGTGAAGCTTCAGTTGCTAATTTAACTTTAGTTGGTGCAATAGTATTAGAATTAGTATTAACTTTCATCTTCGTTTATACTGTATTAGGTGTAACTAAAGATGAATCTAAATCTAATGTTGCTCCATTTGCTATTGGTTTAACTTTAGCATTAGTTCACTTATTAGGTTTCTACTTAACTGGAACATCTGTTAACCCAGCAAGAAGTTTAGCTCCAGCTGTATTAATGGGAGTTAATGAAATTGCTTTCAAACAAGTTTGGGTATTCATAGTTGCTCCTCTTGTAGGTGGTGCATTTGCTGCTGCAGTATTTAGATTATTAAATACTACAAAAGTTAAAGCTGCTGTAAAAGAAGAAAAAGTAGAAGAAAAAGTTACAGTAAAAAAAGCAACAAAAAAGAAGAGTAAGTAATTACTCTTTTTTCATGCTATAATTTATTTAGGTGATAATAAATGTTTTTAGAAGAAGTTATTAATAAATTAGGTGATAAGAAAATAGATATCTATTTAGATATGGATGGTACTATAGCTCACTATGATGTAGGTGTAGCTGATAACTATGATTTAAAAAGACCATTATTTGGAAGAATAGATAAGATTAAATATATTATTAATAATTATCCTAATGTTACTTTTAAGATATTATCTATTGGTAATTTAGATATTCATAAAGAACAAAAGAATAAATGGTTAGATGAATATCTACCTGAAATAAAAAGTGAAGATAGAAATATTCTTATAAGACATAAGGATAGTCAAATAACTTCAGCATTAGTTAAAAAGAATTTCTTAAATAATCTTAAGACTAATAATACTATTATGTTAATAGATGATGATCCTAGAGTATTAGGAGCAATTAAAAAAGATAATAAAAATAATATATTATTATATAAAGATTCTATTTTATCAGATTAAAAAAGGGATGCTATTTAAGCATCTCTTTTTACATCCATGATAACTGGTAATATGATTGGTCTTCTACCAGTCTTTTGATTAATGAAGATATTTAAATCAAATATTATTTGATTCTTTAAATCAGTAATAGTATGTCTCTTACTTAATACTTCATTAACTATTTCAGCTACCTTGTTTTCTATTTCTTTAATTAACTCTTGATTTTCATTAACTAGGATAAATCCTCTAGTAGTGATATTTGGTTTAATTAATAATTGATGTCTCTTAGTATCAATATTTAATATTGTAATTAATACTCCATCTTTACTCATCAATTGTCTATCTTTTAATACTACAGAACCAACATCACCAATTCTTGAACCATCAACATATACTGTAGCAGCTTGAACTCTTCCTTCTTTATGACATCCTTCGTCATCAAGAACAACAACATCACCTAAATCACATAAGAATGAGTGATCTTTAGGTACACCACATTGTTCAGCTAAATCTATATGTTCTTTTAACATTCTATATTCACCATGTATAGGCATGAAATATTCAGGTTTAACTAATCTTAACATCCATTCAAGTTCAATTTGTTTACCATGTCCAGATGTATGTAATGATTCATTAGTATCATTGGTATATACTTTAACACCTTGTAAATATAGTTTATTAATAACTCTATTAACAGATGATCTATTACCTGGAATTGGATTAGATGAGAATATGATTACGTCATCAGGCATTAATTTAACTTGTTTATGAGTACCAGCAGCTATTCTTGAAAGAGCAGCTAATGGTTCACCTTGAGAACCTGTACATAAAATACATATTTCATTCTTCTTATAATCTTTTGCTTTATTAGCATCAATAAATATAGAAGCATCCTTAATTAATCCATCTTTTAATGCTATTTCTTTAGCATTTTCCATAGATCTACCAAATGTAACTATCTTTCTTCCATTTTCACGACAAGTTTCAACAATGTGTTGAATACGATAAATATTAGATGCAAATGTAGCAAGAATAATTCTTGAAGTTTGTTCTTTAGCAAACATATCTCCTAAAGCTTCATCAACAACAGATTCTGATGATGAGAAACCAGGTGATAGGGCATTTGTAGATTCACCTAACATTAATTTAACTCCTTTATCACCAAACTTAGCTAATTTATGAATATCAGCCATTGGACCAATTGGAGTCATATCAAATTTGTAGTCACCTGTATGAATAATAATACCATTTGGTGTATGTACTACGATTGCAAAAGAATCTGGAATAGAGTGAGTAGTGTTAATAAATTCTATCTTAAAATGTTTAAATTCAAATACAGAATCTTTATTATATACTTCTATATTATCTATAGGCATATTCTTTTCAACTAATTTTTTTGTAATTAAATCACTTGCAACTTGTGGAGCATATATTTTAGGGATATTAACAGCTTGTTCTAAGAATGTTATACCACCTATATGATCCTCATGTCCGTGAGTTATAATTAAAGCTTTTATTTTATTTTCATTTTCCTTAAGGTATGTTACATCTTGTATAACATAGTCTATTCCTAATAAATCATCTTCAGGAAACATGACACCAGCATCAATAATAAGTAATTCGTCGTCATGCTCAATGACGTACATATTCTTACCTATTTCGCCAACGCCACCCAAGGAAAAGACAGATGTAGAGTTCTTCTTCATCTTAATTCCTCCTAATATATAAATTCCGAAAAAGTTCTTTTCAGTACATTAGATTATACTATACTTTTAATTATTTGTCTAGGTACAATACTTGTATATAAATCTGCAATATTTTATAATTATATTGATACTAGATAGGATGTGATAATATGAATAAGAATTATATTACATATGTAATTATTAGTATTTTAATATTATTTATTCTTATTACATCATTTGTATTATTTGTTGAACCTAATATTGATGTATTACCTAAAATAGGTGATACTAAAAAGGTAATTACTATAGATAATAAAGGTTTAAATGTAACCTATTATGGTGGAGATAAATTAGATTTATCTTTAACATATGGTAATATTTTCGAAAAATATATTGATATATATAACAATAATGATGAAGATGTTACTTATTCTATTAAATATATAGATTCTAATTTATCTAATGCTGATAATATATATTCCGTATATATATCTTATAATGATGAAGAATATATAGAAGGTGTTAAAGATGTTACTTTAACTATTAATAATAGTTTAATATATAATCTATTAATTAAAGGACATAGTAAGAATAGTATAAAGATAGTATTTAAATCTAATCATGAGAATGAACCAAGTATTATAAAAGGTAAATTACAAGTATCAGAAAATATTTCTCAATTAGAATTATTTAATAATACTATTAATAAGATAAATGATGCATTAGAGTATAAAGTAAGTACTTTAAATGGTATCTATGAAAAAGGATATTATATATTAGATATAAATACATTAACATTTGTAAATGATGCTAATGTATCAGGATATATTCTTATTGATGCGAGTGATATATCAGATATTAAATATATTTATACAGTCTACAATGATAAATATATGATTAAGAATAATAATATAAGTAATATTGATGTAATTAATGTTGATAATGAATATGTATCAACATTAAATGAACAAAATATATGTCATTTATATGATACAAGAATAAATTGTAGCAACTTTAGTAATATAAAGAAGTCATCTATAGATGATAAAAGAGAATTCTTTAATGCAACAAAAGATGTGATTAATAAAGTAAAGGAATTAACTACTAGTTTAGATGATAAAACATATATTTATAAGATTAAGGAAGATATTGATAATAATAGTAGAGTGGATGGTTATATTCTTGTTAATAAAGAAAATATGTATTTATATATGAAAGATGATTTATTTATGATATCAGGATATAATTATACTAAGTTAGGTGATTATAATATTAAATCAACTACTATAAGATCTTATAATGAATCTGCTTGGAATTTATCTTCGAGTGATATGAATAAAGTTTGTTCATTTTCAGGTTTTACTGAATGTTATAATAAGGAAGGAAATAGAGTATGAAAAAGAAACAACTGATTATAATAGGTATAATTGTTGTAATAATAATTATTATTGTAGGAGTATTCTTAATTAATATAAAAGGTAATAAGAAGGTTAGTCGAGATGATTTAATAAATCAAAACTTAGATTTTATTGCTTCATTATCAAAGAAATATTCACGTGTAGGAAATTTAGATGTAACAGCTAATTATCGTGGAGCACATGGAGAAAATAATCCACATGATTTTGAATATGAGTTTGAAGTAGAAGGTGGAAAACTATTCATTGGTAATGAAAAAGGATTTAGTTATTTAAGTGATTTTAATTATTTAGATATTATTAATTTAATAGCTGATATAAAGAATAAATTAAAAGTAACTAAGATAGATACTAATATATATAGTATGGATACTGAAATGATATCTGATATTTTATATAAGAGAATAGATTCTATTACATTAGAAACTAAGAGTAAAGAAAATATCATGCATATTAAATATGATGATAAAGATGAAACAATCACTTTCAATGAAGATTTTACAAGTGCAAAAGGTACATTCTTTGATAAAGAAATTAAATATAATAAAACTTCTCAAGGTATTTCTTTACAATATGGATTTGATTTTAAGATGAATGTATTTACTGGAGAAGATAAGGTAGAGTATAGTATTGTTAATGGACCATATGTATATAAAATATTATTATATGAAGATAAAATAACTGCTTCAGTATCTGGTGAAGCAGCTATATACAAAGGTTTAGATATGACATTTAATTTTGTTGATGGTTTAAGAGTAGATCATGATAAAATTATTGATTCAAAGAATATTTGTATTACTAGATATTTCAATGCACTAGGAAAGGTAGGAAGTGAGTATTAATATGGAAAAGAAAGTATGGGAAAAAACAATACATAATAAAGTAACAGTAGTAATAATAATTATATTTGCTATTTTATTACTTGGCTGTGCTGGTATGAGTTTAGTTATTTATCATGGTACAACTAAATCTCAAAAGTACTTTAATACTGATCCTATTTCATCTGTTTATTATGAAGTATCTGATCAAACAGCTGTTAATGAAAAACTAGCTAAGGAATTAAATAATTCTAATAATACATTAACAAATGCATATGTAGAATTAAATCCTTATAAGATATCTCCATTATCAGGAATAATAATATTCCAAACAAAGAATGATGAACAAATTAGAGTATATGTAAATGATAAATATGTTACAACTATGGAAGCAACTAAAAAACATTCTATACCTATATGGGGATTATATGAAGATTATGAAAACAAAGTAAGAATTGAAGGTACAAATGAATCTCAAGAATATACTTTCAAGACTGAAAAGAGTAATCTTAAATATCCTTTAGAAGTATTAACATCTACTCAAGTAACTGATGATATATATTTCATGATAGCATCTTATTCAACTCATTTAACTGGATGGGATACTGAAGGTAAATTAAGATTCTATTTAACTGAAAATAATTCAATGGATGTTGAATGGTTACCAAATGGACACTTCTTATTAGGTACTCCACAAGGACAAGCAAGAGAGCAATATGTTGGTTTTGTAGAGATGGATTATTTAGGTAAAATATATAATTATTATACTATGAAGAATGGTTATTCATTTGAATTCCAATTATTATCAAATGGTAATATTATGGCAGCAGGTGGAGAAGTACCTGTATACATGAAACATTCAATGTTATATATTATGGATCCTAGAAATGGTAATATAATATCTGATTTAGATATATATGATATTGTTAAAAAGATTGATCCTGATTTCAATGATAAATATTTAGGAGCTGGAGCAATAAGAAATGGATTCTATTATGATGAAGCTACTGGTGAAGTAGTAGTATCATTTAGAAATGCTAATACTATATGGTCATTTAATTATAATGATAAGACATTAAATTGGGTATTAACTGATCCTACAAATCCATTATTTGCATCAGAAGTATGGAAAAATTATTTAGTTGAAACTGATACAGGTAGATATCCATTAGCTCAACATTCACCACAATTAGTTGATGGTAAATTATTCTATCAAAACAATGGTTATGATAGATTATCTGTTAATGAATATGGTAGAAGTGATGCAGCTAATACATTTAAAGATGCATATACTGATTGTGAATTATTATCTATAGATAAAGAAACACATAAGGCTACAACTGAATGGGTATATGATCATAAGAAAGAATGGTTATCAACTAAGTTTGGTTATGCTAGATGGAATGCTGATAACTCTAAACTTATGAACTTTGGTTATATAGTTAATTCTGATTATAGAAAAACAAGTAATAATTTATTAGATTTAGAAAAAGCACCAACAGATATTACTCATAGAATTATTGAATTGGATAAAAATGATAATGTAGTATTTGATGCTAGAAGTTATGAAGGTAAATATAGAGCATTTAAACATAGTTTATATTCTGAAGTAACTCAAAATGTAAGTGTATCTACACTAAATATATTTAATACTATTCCTAAAGATAATCTATCTGAATCTAGTTATAGAAAAGTAGATTTAGATGATACAGTTGAATGGATTAATTCATTAGACTTTACTGCAAATACATTTGTAACTGATTATATCTTTGATAAAGAAGATGAAATCAAATTATACTTAGTTAATAGAGCAGGTAAGATATATATACTAAATTATAAAGATAAGAATGTATCTGATATAAATAGAATATTTAATATTGATTTACCTGTAGGGCAATATGCATTATTTATTAAAGTAAATGATAAATTATATAATACTAATAAAGTTTATAGATTTTAGATAATAAAAAAGACTTAAGATATTTTCTTAAGTCTTTATTTATTTTACTAAGCAGCTTTATTTAAAGCTTTCCATTCACGGTTTGATTTTGTAATTTGTTTACCATTTATTGTCTTAGTTTGCATGTTTAAATTTTGTCTTCTTTTTGTATGTCTCATAGAGTGAGATACATTATTTCCAACTAATGGTTTTCTTGTAGTTGATTTTGCCATGAGTTTCCCTCCTTAATAAGTCTTAATGATTATATCAACTAAAATTAGATAAGTCAAGGTTTTAAATTGCTTTATGATTATAATCTACTATATATTTTTTATTTATGTTATAGGCTCTTTTTAATACTTTTTTATCAATTCTTGATCTAGCTTGACGAATAGATCTCTTTTTATCTTCAATTATACTATCTCTTATAAGTTCATTAGGAGTAGTAGTTATTCTTGTTCTTAATACTATACTCTTTAAAATATCCTCAGCTTTATCTTTTTTATTTTTATATTCTTTTTTCTCTCTTAATATAATTAAATCTAATGCTTCATCAATTATTTCTTCTTTTCCTTGATTATAAATACTGAATGAATTAGGATCTTCTCTAAATACATTAATTAATCTATCTTTATATCTATCTAATGATACATCAAATGATGGATTATATAAGAATGTATTTTCAAGTGCTCTTACATGAGCAATTATTTTATATTTAGTTCTTATTAAATATTCTTTAATTTCTTGATCTTGTTCACCACGTATAGCATCACATAAGTACTTCATGAATGTATGCGCTTCTATTTCAAGTCTACCTTGGTATACTTCTTCACCTAAATACATTTTTCTTTGTTCTTGTTCATCTATTTCATCAAGTTCTTCATCTTCATCATCATCATCTTCATCCATCCAGTCTTCGTCATCTTCTTCGTCATCTTCAATGAAGTCTGCATAAGCTATGTTTTCTTCTTCAATTTCATCTTTTATCCAATCATTAAAGGCATCTCGAATATCTTCTGTATCATGATGAATCATAGCTAATTCATAATTGTGTTCTAAGAATCTTCTACCAGTCATATCATCTTCTAAGTCATAGAATTTATAAAAGATATCTCCATCATATACTACATGACCTTTAGTTCCCCATCTTAATTCTTCTAGGAAATCTTCCATATCTTCATCACTTAATGGATATTTCATCATTGTTTCTTCATTTTTCATTGATGCAAATTTTATAAGATCTATAAACATATTATAATCATCTGTTTCAGTTTTTCCTTGTGTTTCTAAATCTGCTAATTTATCATACATATCACATATACTTTTATTTAGTTCTAGTATTTTATTCATGTCATTTTCTCTTGTTGCTTCCATATTTATCCCTCTTTAAATCATTATCTTAAACTTATATTTTATTACAGTCAAGATATGATATAATTTAATTAGGTGAAATATATGTATTATCCTATAGGAATTAAAACTGATTATTCACTTATGAAATCATTGATAAAGATTGATGATTTGATTTCATATGCCATAAAAAATGGTGTTAATACTATAGGTATATTAGATGATAATTTATCATCATCACATATATTCTATGAGAAGTGTATAGCTAATAATATTAAACCTATTATAGGATTAGATTTAACTATAGATGATAAACATATATATTTATATCCAACTAATCATGATGGTTTAGTAGAATTATTTAAATTAACAAGTATTTTAGATAAAGATATTAATCTATTAAATAAATATAATAAAGATATTATATGTGTATTACCATATGATTATCATGAATTATATGAATCTTTAAAAGATATATATAAGATAGT
>CAMPCD010000016.1 GCA_946643435.1 uncultured bacterium | reverse complement strand
TATAGTCGTTTTTATAATGATAATATATAATAAACTTCTTTGACTTTAATCTCATATTATGATACTATGAAGTTGTAAGGAAACTTATAAATGGGAATACTTAACAAGTCCAATGTTGAGTACTTGCCACGTTTGGGTAAGCACCTAATCTACTGAATGTAAATTGAGTGCTTTTTTCTTATATAGATACTATTTTACGAAAGTAAAAAGTAAGGCAATGAGTAAGAAGATAACTATATGGTTATCTTTTTATATTGTTAATCAATGTAAATATAAACTTAAGCTATTTATCTATTAATTAATAAAATTATATAATTATATTAGGTGATTATATGAAAATCAAAAAGATATTATTTGTATTCTTATGTACACTTCTATTATCTACTGGATGTGATATGTATGAATTATCCAAGGATGAAGATGGTAATAATGTAGTTAATAAAGATATTCTTATATCAGATATTATTAATTATCCTGAATTTAATGGATTTGGTAAACTATTATTTCCTGATACTATACGTGATACAGATACATTAACAGACTTACAATATGTATTAAAATATCATACTGAATATAGTGCTGATAAAACCATTGAAATAATAGATTATTTAAGAAAACAAGTTAATGATGGTAATCAAGTATTCTATAATATTTATACTGAAGAAGAAATGATGAAAGATACATCTTTAAAAGATGTTGGAATAATATATTTTAGAGGTGATAATAATAAACCATTTACTATTCATATGGCTGGTGGATGGGAATATGTTGGAAGTATACATGATAGTATGCCTCAAGCATATGAATTATCTAAATTAGGTTATAACGCATTTGCTTTAATATATAGAAATAACGCATGGGCTCAAGCTGATTTAGAAAGAGCTATTCAATATATAAATAATAATAAAGAATCATTAAATATAACTAATACTAAATATAGTATATGGGCTAATGCTCAAGCATCAACAGTAGCTAATAACTACTCTCTTGGAACAACTAATAAACCAACTGCACTAGTAATGCAATATAATAATTTATCTAAATCAGTTACAGGTCATGAAGTACCTACATACTCTGTAGTTGGTACTGGTGATCAAATAATATCTTATAAAGATATGGATGAAAGAAATACTAATCTTAAAGCTTTAGGAGTTAAAGCTGAAATAGATATGATAGTTGGATTAGGTCATGGATTTGGAGTTGGTTATAATACTGCTGCAGCTAATTGGATTAATCGAGCTGTTGCTTTTATTGAAAGTATATAAAAAACGAGTAATTTACTCGTTTTCTTTGTCTTCTTTATAGATAGATGAGAATAATTCTACTTCACTATTCTCTTCTGTTTTTACTTCTTCATTTATCTTTGGTAAGTCATCTATTGTAGCTAAACCAAAGTAATCTAAGAATTCAGATGTAGTCTTATATAAATTAGGACGCCCAGGCATATCTGATTTACCTGCTTCCTTAATCAATCCTTTAGCAACCAACTTTCTTACTAATTGACCAGTTTGTACGCCTCTTATATCAGATATTTCTGAATTAGTTATAGGTTGTCTATAAGCTATTATTGCAAGTGTTTCTAAAGCTGCATTAGATAATTTATTAGTTGTAGGATTGTATGCTAATTTTTCATAGTAATCTTTATGTTCTTGTTTAGTAGTTAATTTAAAAGCATTACCTAGATAAGATATTCTTAATCCATATTCAGGACTATCATATCTCTTCTTTAATTCTTTTAGGTATTCTTTAATATTTTCTTCTTTATCATTCATTATTTCAGATAAAGCTTTAATATCTATACCTTCATCTCCAACTACAAATAGTATACCTTCTAATATACCTAATTTATTTTTAAGATTATCATCCATTTAAATCACACCATTTCTATTGTAATGTTACCAAATGTCTTGTCTTGTGTAATATTAATCTCTTTATTCTTAGACATCTCTAATATTGATAAGAAAGTAACAACTACATAAGGTCTAGTTACTTTTTCAAATAAAGATGTAAAATCACATTTCTTTCTTGTCTTTAATATACTTCTTATTTCACTTGTTCTATTTTGCACTGAATACTCTTTTCTAGTTATTTTAGTATTAAGTGGTTTATTATATTTTTCTCTTTCAAGGAAAGATTTAAAAGCATTTACTAAATCATCTAATGTAGTATCTCCAGATACTATTGCATTCTCTTCAGTATACTCTCTTAAATCACTTGGTAATTTAGTATAGAATTCTGATCTCTTATCTTCTAATATACTAAATTCACCAGTTATTCTTTTCATTTCTTCATACTCTAATAATTTCTTCTTTAAATCTTCTTCAGAGTTGATTTCATAGTCTTCATCCTCTTCTTCTACCTTATCATCTTTATGTAATAATAATTTAGATTTAAGATGAATTAATTCAGATGCCATGACTAAATATTCTGATGCTATATCCATATTCATATCTTTTGAACTATTAATAAAATCTAAATATTGTTTAGTAATACTTTCTACATTGATATTATATATATCCATTTGATTAGATCTTATTAAGTGTAATAAAAGGTCCAATGGACCTTCAAAATCATTTATACTGAAGTTGTAAATCACTTGCAATCAAATCCTTTACTCTTTTGTGCATAAGCAATCTTTTTAGCTAATGCATTTTCAGGATAATAATTATAATCAACAACAGAATCAGGTATTACATATTTAGTATCATAGTCTATTATAGCTCTATATTGGAATCCATTCATTACTTCATTTACTGAAGCAACTGTTGCACCTAATTTAGAAGCTTTATCTTGATATTCTTTTAATAGATTTAAATATTCATCATCTGTATAATCACTTATAGCATGATAAACTGTATCATCTATCTTAATTAAGAATTTATTTTGGAAATAATATTGAATAGATCTATTATCCTTTGTACAAGTTAAAGTAGCAAATCCATTTGTATCTTCATTTAATTCTATTTGAGGGAAATCATCATCAGTCATCTCTACTATCTTTCCACTGTAAGATAAATTTGGATTAAATTGAATACCATAAGCTTCAAGTTTAACATGTTGTTCAACATTGTCAAATGTTCCTACTAGTTTAATAGCACCTAATACTTGATCAGATGTAGAAGTTATCTCTAAATATAAATCTTTTTTATCTAAATCTATTATTCCATTATAAGCATACATAACACATGAAATAATTCCATTAGATAATTCAAAGTTTTGAATAACAATATTTTCATATTTCATTTTAGTATCAAAAGCTAAAAGATTTACTTTAGAACCATCAAGGAATTCTTCCTTTTTAGTATCTACAGGTATTGTTGGAGCTATATCAACTGGTGCACCATGTATAAGTTTATATAATTGACTTTGTTCATCATTCAATTGGTTATTTATAAGTGGTAAAGCAGCAAGTACTATACCAAATAATAAAAACAATTCAATTACTAAAATTGGTTTACCAATTTTATCTTTACGTAACTCTCCAATGATTTCAGGTTGAATTAATCTAGGATCTTGTTGATTATTATTTTCTCCCATCTTTATCCCCTCTATTCTCTCAATATAAATTATAGCAAATAATACAATAAAATTAAATAAAAAAGATAAGAATTATTGTGTTCTTATCTTCTCTTTAGCTTTATATAATTTTTCACTTAAATCTTTAGTTATACTTCTTATTTCATCAATACTTAAAGATAAATCTAATACTAATCTTCCTGAATGATCGTAATCCATGAATCTAACAACTGTATTTTCAATTGGACCATTAGGAATTATTTCAATATTACCATGTGATAATGAATCTCTTATTCTAGTAAATAATTCTTTATTATAGTTATGATCATAATGTTCTTCATGGTCTAAATAATATTCAAATATTTCTTCATCTAATGCTTTATAAGCTTTAATTTCAGCACCTAGTGTTTTTCTTAATGAAATAATATTATTATTAACTACTTTTAATCTTTCAGGAGATATATTATCTTTCTTTTTCATGTGGTCATATTCATTACACTTTTTAGATATCTTATCTTTTAATTCTGTTATTCTATTAATAATACCAGACATCTTGGTTACTAATTCTTGTTCTTTTGAATAATCTCTTTCAAATACTTTAGGACTAATTGTATCAAGATTAAATGAAGAATAATCTAGTTTAAAGTTTTCAATAATATAAGTATAATTAATTAATTTCAATAATTGCACTACACCTATTAAATCATGATCTACTCTACACTTTTTAGGACGGAAATCAGCATCATTATATAATATTTCTTCTATTTCATATTCATTCATTAAAGGATTAAGTTTTAAAGTACTAATAATGTATAATAAAGTTAATGCTTGTCCAAAAGTATTAATCTTATTAAATTTAGAATCAAACTTTCTTGCTGCATATCTTAACAAATCATCTGTCTTAATAGTTCTATCCTTATTGAAGTTATGACTTTTATATATAAGATCATATGTTTCTTGAGCTTCTTTATATGTTAAATTTCTAAAATAAACATTAGTAGATATACCATATTTCTTTATTTCATTTTTCATGATAATAGCTAGCTTATTAGCTATATCTTTAACGAAGTCTAATTTATCTTTTGAAGACTTAAAATGTTGTAAACTCATAGCTCTTTGTAGCATTTGTAAATAATCATCTATAGCAGGATATAATTCATATGGTAAATTACCACCATCATCTTTAGTAAATTCTAAAACTAATAAATCAAATTTTTCTAGTCTATCAACAATATACCTTTTAGAAGATCTTCCTAATGTAAAATCTTCATCATAATAAGGAGTAAAGAATAAACATCTATTATAATGATTAGTCTTTCTAGGAACAAATTGAGCACTAAAAAGATTAACAGTAAATTGATTTAATCTTTCTAGGCTAACAAATTCATCTCTATCTACAAAGTTAATTAATAAACCTGATACATCATCACTTATTTGATAATCAGAATGAGCAAGTTTATTTCTTATTTTAGCTATTACTTCCTCTGCATCTTTAAATTTAGTTTTTCCTATAGAATAAGATCCATCATGATTTCTTTTAGCTACTGTATCAGCTATTAAAGAAACATCTACATTAAATAATCTACTCTTATAAGTATCCTTATCTGGTTTTTCAATAACTAATTCTTTAAAAGATAATATTAATAATTTATTAATTAATATTTGAATATGATTTAAAAGTCTAGTATCTTTAATATTATTTTTATTATCTTTTTTATCATTATAAACGTCTATTAAAAATTGTTCTAAAGAGTCTAAAGCCTCAATTGAATTGTATAATGTATCACTCTTGCACATGTTGTATTTTCCCCTTCTTCATGGATACTTATATTAACACAAATAATAATTTATAACAACAAAAAAGGAGTATATTATCTGTATACTCCCATCATTTTACTTAGTTTTTCATATTTATCTTTAGCTAACTTAGTAGTTATCTCTTTACCATTATCTAAAATTTCATCTACTTTATTAGAATTAATAATATCATTATATTTACTTTGAATATCAGTTAAGAAGTTACCTACTATTTCAGCAACATACTTCTTAAAATCTCCATATCCTTTTCCTTCAAACTTATTAACTATTGAATCTATATCTTCATTACTTAAAGATGATGCTATAGTTAATAGATTAGATATACCAGGTTGGTTTTCAGGATCATATTTAATAGTTGCAAGTGAATCTGTAGTAGCTTTCATTATTTTAGACTTAGCTACTTCAGGATCATCAAATAATGATATAACTCCTTTAGGATTTTCTTCAGTCTTACTCATCTTCTTAGTAGGATCTTGTAAATCATATATCTTAGCACCATGTTCATTTATATAAACATCAGGTAATGTAAATACTTCACCAAATCTTTTATTAAATCTATCAGCTATATCTCTAGCTAATTCTACATGTTGTTTTTGATCTATTCCTACTGGAACTAAATCAGCATCACAATAAAGAATATCAGATGCCATTAAAACTGGATAAGTTAATAGACCTACAGTAAAGTTAGCATTTTGTTTACTCTTTTCTTTAAATTGAATCATTCTTGATGCTTCACCATAGTATGTAGAACATTCTAATAACCATGAAATAGCAGGAATATATGCATTTTCTGATTGTAAATATATTACATGTTTAGTAGGATCAATTCCACATGCTATATACATACCTATAAATTTCTTAATTCTTTCATGTAAAAGAACTGGATCATTTGGTACTGTTAATGCATGTAAGTCAGCAACAAATAGATATGATTCATATTTACCTTCTAAATCCTTCATTAATTTAATTGAACCTATATAATTACCTAGTGTTAAATCACCAGTAGGTTTTAATCCTGTTAATACTCTTTTCATGGTATCACTTCTTTCTTTTTTAATTATATAATAAAAAAGACTTAAAGTCTTTATTTATTTTAATTTAGATAATTCTTCATAATGTCTACCAAATGATTCAATAAACATATTTACTTCACTTGGTAAAGTTAAATAAGATAAACTTATTCTTATACTTGATACACTTCTTGCTTCATCTTTATACATAGCCATTACAGAAGGACTAGGTCTTCCTGAATAACAAGCTGTATTAGATGATACATATATTTCATCTTGTTCAAGTGCATGTATAAATGTTTCAGGTTTAATACCTACAACAGATATATTTAATATATGTGGAATACAATATTTAGAAGTATTTATATAAACATTTGGATAAGATGATAAATGTTCTATAATTCTTTCTTGATATTGTTTAACTGTCTTTTCTTTTTTATCTAAATCTTTTAAAGCTAATCTTAATGCTTTAGAAAAACTTACTATCAATGGTAATGGTCTAGTTCCAGGTTTTAATTCACCTTCATGAGAACCAAATTGAATAGGTTTAATTTTAATACCAGCTCCATGATATAAAAGTCCTATTCCACCAGGTCCATAGATCTTTTCACCTGATATAGATGCTAAATCTACATCTTTAATTCTAACAGGTACCTTACCTATTGCTTGAGTTAAATCAGAATGGAATAATACATTTGGATTATTCTTCTTAATAACTTGTTTAATAGCTCCTAAAGGTTGTCTTGCACCTGTTTCAGAGTTAACTGCTGAAATAGATACTAGTATAGTTTCAGGAGTAACTTTTCTTCTTAATTCTTCTAAATCAATTAATCCTTCTTGGTTAACTCCAACTCTATCAATGATAAAACCTTTTTCTTCTAAATGCTTACATATACCATATATAGAAGGATGTTCCATCTCTGATACACATATTCTATTACCAAATCTTTTATATGCTTCACATGCACCTAATATAGCCATGTTATTAGCTTCCGTAGCCCCTGAAGTATAATCAAATTCATCTTCACCTATAGAAAGTAATTCAGCTATTTGTTTAGTAGCTGAATCTAATAATTCCTTTGATTTAGTACCTAATTTATGAATACTTTGTGTATTAGCAAAATATTCTTCAGTTACTTTATTATAACTATCAAGTACTTCAGGTAAAATTGGAGTTGTTGCTGAATAGTCTAAATAAACCATATTATCACTCTTCTATTCCGTATTCTTCTCTATATTCTTCTAATAACTTATCTTTAATACCTGGTTCAACAACATTTAATGATTTTATAGCTTCTTTTAAAGCTTCATTAAATAAACCTTTATAAAATAAATGTTCTGCTCTAGTTAAACCATTATTGATTTCTTTATTAACTGCTCTAAATCTATTTCCATATACTATAGCATTTTCAGCCATAGAAGCTCTTTTAATAGTTGTATAAGCAGTATTATATACTTTTAATGCTAAATCTCTTGCTGTATCTACTCTAGTATTTAGAATACTTATAGATATAGGTTTCTTTTCAAGTTCTATAGTCATTTCCTTTAAAGCCTCATTAGCTTCTTGGAATTCAGTATAGAATTCTTGAGGTATTATAGGAAGCTTATAAGAACCAATATGTTCTCTTGTTTGCTTCATAATATTCTTTATAGCATCTTGTTGTTCTCTTGCTCTTATCTCATCTTCTTTTAAAGATCCTAAACTTCTTCTAGTGTAATCTAGTTTTTCTTCTGCTTTAATTAATCTAATATTAATCTTTTCCATCTCTTTAGATAAACGAGAATAAGGTTGTTCTTTTGCTCTAAAACTTGCAAGTGTTTTATTATATTGTTCTTCACATGTTCTAATTTCTTTTGCAAGCTCTTCAATTATTTTAACATCATCGTCAGTTAAATCATAGGAATATTTTATATCTGCTAATTTATTTTGTAGTCCAGCTACAGTTGTATTTAACTCTTTACACTTTAAAATAACAGCTCTTAAGTAATCATCAAATACTTTTTTAGCTAATCTTTCTTTTTCAAAATCTTGATATAATCTATCAAAATAATCAAGAATAGTACGCAATTCAAAGATAGAATCTTCTAAGTTTAATACCTTTAATCTATCAAAGATATCTCTTACCTTCTTTTCTGATTCAGTTATATTATAATCAACTTTTAAATAATCAATATTAAAATCATCTTTTACAAGTTTATCAGCTTGTTTCTTAATGTCTTTTATTCTTGCAGGTATCATCTTTTCACCCATAAGGATAATAGATGGTGCTTCTTCAATAACTACTTTTAAATTACCGATAGTATCATCTAAAGCTTTAACTATTTTACCTACTTCTGAATATACATTATTTTCCATAGCGATTTCAAATGCTGAGAATAATTTATCAACATTTTCAAATTGTAATTCTAAAGTATTTAATATTAATGAATAATCATTCTTATTAGAATTATTAAATTGAAGATATATAGTTCTATAATCAGTCTTTAATTTAGTTACTATTTCTCTATTTCTTTCTTCAGATAAAGTTATTTCTTCAATATCATTTAATAATCTTTGAGACTTAGCTTTAGCCATGAATATATCATATTCAATATTACAAAGTATTTGATCTACTTCTTTATATTTCTTATTAGCTAAATAATCTTCTACATTAATTAATTTATCAGTTATTTCTACTACATCTTTATCTTTAATTTCTTTAAATATAGTTTTCCAGTAATTATATTTTTCTTCTAATTCTTTATTATTAATTAAAGATTCTACTTTATTTAATTCTGATAAGATATTACCAGATATTATTAAGTTTTTATTTCTTTCAAGTTCAATAATAGTGTCATCATATGATCTTTTTTTCTTCTTTAAAGTAAGGAATACTATTACAGCTATAGTGATAATAGTAATAATAAAATAAATAACAGATATCAATGACATTATATTATCCATATTGCTCATACTCCTATTATTAATAATTATAACATAAGAAAATTACACTTTTAAAGATATTATGCCTATTATATACACTATTTAGCAATAAAAAATAAGATAGCATAAACTATCTTATTTTATCTAATAATCAACATCTATTACTCTAGGTGAATTATCAACAAATTCTGTTTCACGAGTTCTTTGTTCTGTTGTTGTAGGAGGTTCTAAATCCTTTGTAAATAATTCATCATCATTAAATCTTGTACTAATCTCTTGAGTATTAGAATTAATCTTACTCTTCTTATACTTAATAATATTTACAATTAATAAAGTAGCAATTATTAATAATAGAATTGTTATTACGGATATAAATATTTTCTTTTTCACATTATCACCAATCCTTAGTTGTATATATAACATTCGGACCTATTGTTACATCGGCAGTACTGTTTGAACTTTTATATAAATCATAATGCTGTGAACCACCAGTAAATTTACCACCATTCAATATAACTGTGCCACCCCTAAAGTATGATGCATTACCTCTAGCAATAAAATCGCCACCATTGATTGTTAAATTTCCATTATAAATAGAAACTGGGAATGCTCCACTTGATGTAAAAGTACCAGATTCAATAACAAGAGATGCTCCATCACCTTCAGTATTAACGCATGATACAGAATCCGATAAAGAAGTAACTGACGAATTAGTTATTGTCAATTGACCAGAATGATTATTAATAGCAGCAATTGCACTAGGATTATCATTCGTTACTTCAAAAGTAGAGTTACTTAAAGATAAAATTCCTTGACTATGAATAATTCTTCCATTTGATGATGAAAAAGCAACTCCATCTACAAATGCATTTGCATTGGCTCCATATATATTAAGATTAATAGAACCTGTAGTATATACGCCACCATTAATATGTGTTTCTCCACCACCTAAAGAAATTAATGGACCAGATATATTTGAATAAGTTCCAGAATTAATAGTTAAATTTCCTAAACTATTTATTAAAGATGAAGGAAGATTTTCAAAAGTCATATTATCAATAGTCATAGTTCCATAATTATAAAAATATGCACTATTACTTGAATATGTTCCTTTATCTATAGTAATAGTTCCTGCTCTATTATATATACAAGTAGCATTGCTTGCTGTTGCTGTAAATGAAGGATTATTTTCTAAACTAATTGTTGAACCATAATTATAAATAACATCTTTAGCAGTAGAACCTGTTGTAAAAGAACCACCATTTATTGTTGTTGTACCATTTGTTAAATACAAAGCATACATGTTATTAGATGTTATATTAACATTTGTTAAGTTAATATCTGCTATTTTACCAATGTGAATAGCGGATAATTCAGTTGAATTACAAACAAGATTTTGATCGGTAATATTTATGACTGCAGAAGTTTCAAGTGTTGATAAATTATCTTGATATACAAATGCACCTGCATCAGTAGATATATTAGCAGTACCAGTAATATTTAAAGTACTACTTGGATGTACTTCAAAAAGAGTATCCTTAACATGTATTGTACCACCAGTAATATTAGCTTCCCCGCTATATAATATAATTCCGTCTGATTTTGTTGCACCAGATTGAATATTAACATCATCTTTAATATTCGTCACTCCACTTAAAGAGAAAATAGGACCTGAGCTATCAACATCCGGAATAGTAAACGATCCACCAGTCAAATTAACAGTACTATCGGTTGTATTAGATATAAACTGACCTTTTTCTGAAGTAAATGTTCCATCTTCGATATTAAGCGTACTTCCTTCATCAGCATTGATCATAAAATAATAATTAGATACACGATTATATGTTCCACCATAGAAATTAGCAGTTCCACGCAAAGAAAGCAAATTACCATTAATAGAACTTATATTTATATCTTCATAATAATTAATAACTCCTGAAACATCAAAGAACAATCTATTATCTCCTATATTAAACGAACCATTATGAAGGTTTAAAGTAGCTCTTGCTGTTACATATATCAAACAAGAATTCTTAGCCGAACCGTTTATTGTTGTACCCTCATAAACATTTAAGGTACCATCGTTTCTAATAGCTCCTGATCTATTTTCAGTTGTTGATGTAAATGTTCCACCGTTAAGATTAACTACAGCTAAATGGCCAACACTAATAAGATGTTGATTTGAATTAATAGTAGTATTATTCAAATTTACTGTGCGTTCTTCAACAAGTGATGAATTATTTAATACAAAAACATATTCATCTGAATCATCAGTTACCATGCTATAACTTCCACCATTTACTGTTACTTCTCTTTGACCAAAAAGTATTTGTGTAGGAGCATCTTCAATAACTACATTTTCATTTAAAGTTAAATCTCCTTCAGTTTGCCAAAAATAAATACTTTTTGCACTATAATAATGTCCGTCATTTATTGTTGCTGTTCCACCTGAAGCATAAACTAAACTAGAACTGCTTTCTTCACTAGTTAAGGTAACATCTCCATCAAGTAACAAAGTTCCACTATTATATATTACATGTGAATGTGCTGTAATAGAACCACCGGTAATTGTAGCACTACCACTTTGACTTACATAAACACCGTGCGTATCACCTTTAATTGTTCCGCCAGTCATTGTTAAATGTCCTTTAGTTAGATCAATACCTTCTCCATTATTATCATTATCACCATCTTTTAGGATTTCAATTAAACCTCCGGAAACATTAATATTTCCTTTTGCTTTAATAACATCACTACCATAATCAGAATTTATAGTTTGAAGTACTGCACCTTCATTTATATAAATATTAGAATTCTCAAGTCCATAAATTAAAGGCCTTATACTTTCTTGACCAAAATTTCCACCAGAAACAGTAATAGTTCCATTACCATAAATAACATATTCATTATGATTGTTGCAAATAATAGTACCACCAGAAACATTTAAGATAGCATCTGTTGCAGTATAAATAACTTCTTTACTTGCATTACTAATATTTCCACCTGTAATATTTACGGTTGCTGGGCTTTCAATATTCAATGCATATCCAGATTCACTATATATTGAACCATCTTTAATATTTAAAGTAGCATTTTCAGACACCCTAACAGCACTACCTGATTTTGTTGTAAATTCTCCTCCATTTATTGTTACATTTGTATCAATATAAGTAACATGCAAAGCGTTACCACTATCTGAAGTCATTTTTCCACCATTTATTGTTGCTGTTGAACCAGTAGATACAAGGATTCCATATCCTTGAGTTGAATTAAACTCCCCATCATTAACTATTGCAGTAGATTCATACACCGCTAATCCAGCAAAACCATATGAAGTCATTGTCCCACCATCAATTGTTATAGTAGAACTACTATGTACATTTACAGCAGATTGTGAATTAGTAGTAAACTCTCCACCACTAATGTTGGCAGTTGAACTACTTGTTAAATTTAATGCATTATTACCAGATGCTGTAAAAGTTCCACCACTAATATTGATTGTTCCACCTGCAGTCTTAACAGCATGATTATTAGATGAATATATTGTTCCACCTGTAATAGTTACAGTTGTATTTTCAGATTGAGATATACCTGCAGCTTTATCAGTTGAGATATCTCCATTATTAATAGTTACTGTACCTTTAGCCCAAATAGCAGAAGATTTTTCAGAATATATTGTTCCTCCATTTATAGTTGTTGAACCGGTTGCTTGTTGAACAACACATGGGTAAGTACTTGAATAAGCATTTAATATTCCACCATTAATAGTTAAAGTTCCCTCATTAGACACGACATTACTTAATTCACCTTCAAATGTAACACCATCTTCAATAGTTAAATTACCTGTGGAAGATACATGTAAAATAAATATTTCAGCACTTTGGTTAAATGTTCCACCACTTATAGTTCCTGTACCATCTATATTAATCAAGCTTGGCGAATTATCCGCTTGATTAAATGTTCCACCATCAATGTTTACAGTCGAACCAGAGTCTACATCAATAGTATAGCTTTTTTCACCTGTTGTTGTAAGTGTTCCACCATGAATATTTGAAGTACCAGCTCTAACCCAAATAGCATTAGAAACTCCTGTTATAGTTCCACCATTAATAGTTAATGATCCTGGTTCTTGACCAGAAGCAGGTGTAGTCAAAGTGATTGTAGGAGAAGTAGTAGCTGAAGATGATATTGAACCACCATTAATTATAACGTCTCCTCTACTTACAATAGCATTACTTGTTGATGCATCAATATTAGCTCCTTCTTCAACATAAAGAGTACCCGATTTCATTACATAAAACACTGGAGAAATAGTAGCTTGATTAAATGTTCCACCACTTATTGTAGCTTTTCCCTCAAGATACAATATATTTTTTGCTGTCGTTGATTCTGAATTTGAAAACTCTCCTCCAGTAATAGACATATTTGCACCTGATGAAACATCTACTACATAATTATTTAATGTATGGAAAGTACCACCATTAACAGTCATATTACTAGCCCTATTCCATATAACATATGATCCTGGGCTTGTAAAAGTACCACCATTAATAACAACATCAGCTTTACTTGTAGCTGTATTAACTACAATCGGAAAATTAGTAGCTAATCCTTCAAATGTTCCATCATTAACAATAACGTTTCCACCTGTACATGATATCAAATTTGTATTTGATGAGTAATGACCACCAGAAACAGTAGTTGTACCATTGGCATTACTTATTACAATTTTAGAAATGTTTAATGCTTCTACATTTTCACCCAAATTCATAACACCATAATTTGTGAACAATGTAGATACTGAAGTAAATGATCCACCATTAACATTAAGCGTTCCAGCTGATTGATTATAGAATGTTACTTTTGCTGTTTGATTATTGGTAAATGTACCACCATTAATGGTTGTTGTACCTGTTGAAGTTAATAAACCATATGTACTAGTTGATAAATTTTCAAATGTACCACCATTAATTGTTGCAGTACCACCTTGATTATTCATTATATAACCATTATTACTATTAAAGTATCCATCAGTTATTTCAACTGTTGCTGTAGTATTTTGTTGAATCGCATAGGAACCAGTGCCTTTAGATATATAAGAACCACCATTAATTGTTAAAGCACTTTGATTATTAATAGCAGCATTAGTAGTAGTTTCAATTGTATTATTATTAATTGTTAATACACCAGGACTTATATTTCTTACACCATTATGAGATGATGAAACTGTTAAATTAGATGCAATCATTTGATTGTTATTATAATATCCACCTGCTGTTGTAGCGTTAATTATTCCATCAACAATTGTTAAATTACCATGGTTCGAGAACGTAAAAAGATTAGTTGTAGGATTAGTAACAGTATGATTGTTTAAATCCATATTTATAACTTTACTGGAATCAATATTAAATGTTTCAGTTGTATCTTTTAATAATTCTATTTCAGATAAAGTACCATCAGTATAAGCGTTATTTACAGCTTCTTGTAATTTCATATATCCATATCCATCACATAAAGCTACAGGATCTTGATAATGAGCATATAAAGTATGATCAGCTGTATTAGTAATAACAGTATCAGATGTAACCTTAGTTCCTCCTGTTGGCTCAGTATACCAACCTTCAAAAGCTTGTCCTAAAGCTGTTGTTATAGGTAAAGTACCATATGTAGAATTATACATAACATTCTTTTTTTCTACAGTTAAAGTTTTTCCTCCATTAGGATCAAAAGTAATTTCAATACCAGGTGGTATTACATCACCTTCAGCTATTGAAGTTCTTTCAACTGCTTCTAATTCTTTAGTTAAAACAAATCTATATGAATGTTCTCCTGGATCACCTACTAAAGTAATAGTAAATGAACCTTCAGATAAAGTCTTAGCTACTACTTCTTCATCACCTTGAGTATGTTCAATAGTAAATAAATTTGTTGGATCTACTTCTACATTATTTTCATCATATACTTTCATAACTAAATTAACATTAGCATCATATAATGAAGAGTTATTAGCTATATTGTATGTAACAGTAGCAGTATCATTTGTATTATTTAAAGTTGAAGGAGTATATGAAATAGCATTACCATCTTCAATGATAGTTGCTGCTCCACTACCTTCAACATTAGCATTAGTAAAAAGTACTTGGAAATTGTTTGCATCATATGCAACAGTAGAATTACCATTTATTAAGACATCGGAAACAACTGTAGCAAAACCTACAGTTAATAACAATACTAATGAAAAAATAACAATTTTCATCTCTTTTGTCATATAAACCTCTTAGTCTTTATTATCCATGTTAAATTAATTATATATTATTAATAGATTTAAATAAATACTTTTTAATAAAAAAATATGCAATTAATAATTGCATATTTATTTACTTATTATACCAATTACATCCATGAATTCTTTTTGAATCATTGTTAATCCACGTTTGGATGTAGCTTCAAATCTTATAGTTAAATCAGGACCAGTATTTGATGCTCTAACTAATGCCCAAGAATTATCTTTAATAACTCTTACACCTGATATAGTATCATACTTATAATTACGCATATCAGCATATTCTTTAACACCTTCAACTATCTTCCACTTTTTAGTATCAGTAGACTTTATTTTTATCTCATCAGTATTATAATATGTCTTTTTATTCTTAACTATATCATGTAGTTTTTTATTTGAATGAGTTAATAATTCTTGATATCTTAAACCAGCATATATACCATCATCATATCCTGGGTGTCTATCCCTAAAGAATATATGATTTGCATATTGTCCACCAAATAAACAATCTTCAAATACCATTAAATCTTCTTGTCTTGCACTTGATGGAGTTGTATCTATATAAGTTCCACCTGCATCAATAACAGTATCTCTAATTATATTTGAACATTTAACATCTACTAAAATAGGTTTAGATTTATCTTGTTTAATAATTGATGGAGCAATAACAGACATCATTACATCAGCATCGATTATATTACCTTTATTATCAACTATACCTATTCTATCAGCATCACCATCATATGCAAGACCTACATCTGCACCTCTTCTTTTTACTTCCTTACATAAATCTTTTAAGTTAGATTTAACATTAGGATCTGGATGATGAAATGGAAAATTAGGATTAGAATCTGAATATATATAAGATACTTCAAATGGCATCTTATCATATACTCTTCTAATAATAGTTGATGCAGTACCATTACCACAATCTATAACACATTTTAAATTTCTATTACCAAAATCAAATTGTTTAGCTAAATATTTAACATAAGAAGAATCTATATCTAAATATTCGATATTACCATGTTCCTTACTATCTTTGCATTTATAATTATCATCTAATAATCTTGAATATATAAAATCTAAGTCTTCATGTGAACAATGTAGATACTTCTTACCAAATAATTTAAATCCATTGTAGTCTTTAGGATTATGAGAAGCTGTAATCATAACACCATACTCTTGATTTAATTTATGTGATGCAAAGTTTAACATAGGAGTTGTAACTAATCCAATATAAATAACATTCATACCTGAATAGATTAATCCTTGAATTAAATTCTTAGCTAATTCAGGGCCACCAAATCTATTATCATGTCCAACTACAACATATTCTTGATTATTCTTTTTTGCATATTCAGAAAATACATATCCTAGTTTTAATGCTACATCAGCATTTACTTCTTTAGGATATATACCTCTTATATCAGCTTCCCTTAATATATTCTTTGCTACAATCATATTTATAACCTCTTAATCTTCTTTAAATAATATTCCTGCTTCTTTCATTTCTTTAGGAATAGCTATATCCATATACTTTAATATAGTACCAGCTACTTGAGTAATTGATCCTTTAGATTTTAAAGAAACATTCTTATCTCTAATGATAAATGGTACAGGATTATTAGTATGTCCTTTATTAGGAGTACCATCATCATTAATCATTTCTTCTATATTACCATGATCAGATGTAATAATTAATTTATAGAAATTATCATCACATGCTTCACATATTTCTTCTATTGCATTATCAACAATCTTTAATGATTCTATAGCTTTATTAATATCTCCTATATGACCAAATATATCTGGTGCTTCAATATTAACAACTATAAAATCATAGTCATGTTCAATACATTTAATTGCTTGTTTAGTAATACCTTCTATATTCATTTCAGGATGATTAATAGTTTCATTTCGAGGATATGAAGGAATAATATAATTATCTAATCCTTTTATTCTCTTATCGTTACATCCATTGAAATAATATGTTAAATTACTAGACTTATCTTCTTCAGTTATTCTTGCTTGTTTTTTACCTAATAAGCTTAAATACTTACTTATTGAATATTCTGTTTCATCTTTATCTATTAAGTTAATTAAATCATCTACTTCATCTATAGGTAATAAAGATGCAACTCTTAAATTAGCTAAATTAGGAACTTTAAACTCATTAAAGTCTTTATTACATAAAGCACCTAATGTTTGTCTTGCTCTATCTTCTCTAAAGTTTAACCAAAGCATTACATCTCCATCTTTTATAATACCTTTTTCATCTAAGATAATTGGAGGAATATCTTTATCACCTACTTCTTTACTATAACAAGTAGATAAAGCTTTCTCTAGATTAGATACTTTAGCACCTTTTCCTAAAGTAATTAAATCTACATAATTCTTTGTATGTTTAAAGTTAGAGTCACGATCCATAGCATAAGTTCTACCACATACAGTAGCTATCTTACCTAATCCATTTTGACTCATACAATTAGTTAATTCTTTTAAATAATTAATTGATGTTCTATCAGGTACATCTACACCATCAGTTATTGCATGGAAATATAACTTTTTAACTCCCATATTCTTTAAATGAGATATTAAATGCATCATATATCTTAAATCTGAATATACTTTACCATCAGATACCATACCAACTAGATGTAAATTACCATCAGTCTCTTTTAAATATTCTAATAAATCTATAAGTTTTTCATTTTGTTCTATTAATGTAGAACTAACATTTTCATTACAGATTGTTATATCTTGAGGTACTACTTTACCTGCTCCTAATATTAGATGTGATACTTCACAGTCTATTGTCTTATCTTCAGGTGTTAATACATTTTCACCTGTAGTAGATAATTCAGTATTAGGATAAATATCTAATAACTCATTGTAACAATTCATGTTAGCTAAACTTATAGCATTACCATCATAATTCTTTCCTACACCAAAACCATCTAAGATAATCATTATTACCTTATTCATGGAAATCACCTAACCTTATTTTAACATAATATTGTTAAAATGTTATATTCTTATATTTTCTTAAATATATTTACTCTTCTTAATAAATTAAATCCAATGCCTAATAATACTACTGGTATTATTAATAATAAATAATTAAATAAACCTGTCTTAGGATTTTCTTCTAC
>CAMPCD010000015.1 GCA_946643435.1 uncultured bacterium | reverse complement strand
AAGAACTAGAAACTAATGTTGGATTAAGAGTTGAAGAATTACCTTCATCAGATGGTTATAAAGTATCTGGTAGAGGTGAATTACACTTATCTATTTTACTTGAAAATATGAGAAGAGAAGGATATGAATTATGCGTATCTAAACCTCAAGTATTAATTAAGGAAGAAAATGGTCAAAAGCTTGAACCATATGAAAAGGTATTAATTAATGTTCCTTCTGATTATGCTTCAACAGTTATATCAGATATTCAAGAAAGAAAAGGTATCTTAATGGGAATGACTACTACTGATGATGGTTATAATCATTTAGAGTTCTCAGCTCCTACAAGAGGTTTAATCGGATATAGATCTGCATTTATTACTAACACTCGTGGTGAAGGTATTATGGTAAGATCATTTGATGAATATAAAGCTTATGCTGGAGAAATGAGTACTCGTAAGAATGGTGTATTAGTTTCTATGGAACAAGGTAAGACTTTAGGATTCTCATTATTTAACTTACAAGAAAGAGGTCAATTAATTGTTGGACCTGCTACTGATGTTTATGTTGGTATGATTGTAGGTATTCATAATAGAGATAATGATCTTGATGTTAACCCATGTAAGAATAAACAATTAACTAATACTCGTGCATCTGGTTCAGATGATGCTATAGCATTAGTTCCATATAAGACTTTCTCATTAGAAGAAGCTCTAGAATTTATCGCTGATGATGAATATGTAGAAGTTACTCCTGATGATATAAGATTAAGAAAAGCAATATTAGATCCATCTGAAAGAATCAGAGCTAATAGAAATAAATAAAAAGTAGGTATTTACTAACCTACTTTTTTATTTATGATCTAAATGTTGATTAAATTCATCTTCAATGAATGATGTCTTGATTAAGTTCTTAAATAATCTTGTAGAACAAATTACATCAAATTCACCAATGAATTCAAATATTGTTGGATTCCACTTCTTTTTGAAGTCATCTAATCCTTTATAAGGAGTTTCTTCTTCAAATTTACCTGTCATACCATTTATATCTAAGTAATTGAAATATGGTTTATATCTTTCCATTATTGCATAATGTAAGAAGTGGTTAGGATTTAAATATTTAAATTCTTCTGAATAACCAGAAGCTACAATAGATACTCTGTTATAGTGTTTAACTACAAGAGCTCCAGCTACTATTGCTTCTTTATGTTGTTTTAGTGATTCTGTACCTTTAATTATATTTTCTTTAAAGGAATCTAATCTTTTATCAGAAGCCATCTTCTTATTTAAATTTGCAGGAGATGGATCTTTTTGTATTAACTTGTTATATTCATAGTTTTTTGCTTGTTCTTTCTCAAATTTATTTCTGATTAGTTGTAATCTTTGTTCAAAATCGATTTTAACAAACAATAAATCTATAGAATTATCTTTAGCAAATGAATTATAGAATGTTCTATAGTAACTTATAGGTCTTTTAGTTTTTAAGAATGGATATATAACATCCATTTCTCTAACATCTCCTAGTGTAAGTGACATACCTGAATTAATGCATTTTTTTATTTTCTTTCTATAATCTCTATGTATTTTAGATATATTGAATTCTTTTAAGTTAATATATGCATTGAACTTTGGTTCCAATAAATCAAAGTCTCTTAATTCTAATCTTCTTTTAACATTTAATTCTTTTAATATATCAATGATTCTTACATTACCATTGTAAGTCATTACGTATTTATGTTCTTTATCTGTAGAACCTATTATTATTTCAGGATTAAATTTAATAAATACATATCCTAATCTATAATAGTATTCTTTTAAATCTTTAATAAATGACTTCAATATATTTTCATCATAATAGTTAAGTAAGAATCCTTTAGGAGCATAACCATATTTAACTTTACCAGTTATAGTCTTTGATAGTAATAAGGTAGCAGCTACAATAGTAGAACCTTCTACATAACCAATGAAATCATAGTCATATCCATAATCGGCCATAACTAAAGCATACTTTTGAGTTTGCATATAGTTATTAAGTGGATGAGATCTAGCGAAATCTGAAAATTGTTGTACTGTTAAGCTAACTATCTTCACTGTTATTACTCCTTTTTATCATATACAATATTATAACATAATTGTCTTTAATTTAAATGATTTAATTGCAAGATATTTACTAATAGTTTATAATACTATTAAATTCTTGATAAATATTTTTATTTATGTTAAATTATTAAAGGAAATCAGGTGATTAAATGGAAACAGCATTAATAGTTATTTCTGTTATCTTAATTGTATTAGTTTTATTACAAAGTAGTAAAGCACAAGATGGTGGACAAATTATTTCAGGTGGGAATGCTGAATTATTCTCTAATATAAAAGAAAGAGGATCTGAATTATTCTTATCTAGATTAACTATGGTATTAGGATTAGCATTTTTTGTTATTTCACTAATATTATATTTACAATAGGAGTTATTCCTATTTTTTTTATTTTATTATATATATTATTGGCTTTTATATGTTAAAATGTATATGAATGGGGATGTTACAAAATGGAAAAGAAACAACTAAAAGAAAAAGATATGACTCTTGAAGCTAATATTGTTCTTGCTTTATTAAGAAAATATGGCAAATTATCAATACAAGAATTATATGATGAATTTGAAAAATTAAATAATAGTTTATTGAATAAAGATCAAAGAGCATTTGATTTTATTAATTCTCTTGGATGCGATATTGGTGAAAACTATAGTATCAATAACGATAATTTAGTTATTGCTACAGTAAATGGTTTAATATCTTCAGGTATTATTGATTCAAATAGCAAAGAACTACAAAGTTCTTCTGAGATAGATATGTCAGCTGAATTAAGCATCAATACTAGATATGAAGTTTTAAGAATATTAGAAGATAAATATGATGCAATGAGTTTTGAATCTATCATGCATGAGCTTAAAATTGAAAGTCCAGTTATGATAAGTGAACTAAAAGATACTTTAGATCGTATGGTTAATGATCTTGAAGTATATGTAACTAATAAAAATAAATATATATTATTAGAGCATATGCCTAATTTTAAAGTTGGGGAAATAGACGTTAAACCTCAAGGCTTTGGATTCTTACTTATACCTGATGGACCAGATGTTCATATTGATAGAAGTTCTATGAATGGAGCTCTTGATGGAGATAAAGTATTAGTAGAAGTATTAGGAAATAATCCAGCTAATCCTGAAGGTAAAGTTCTTAAAGTTATTGAAAGAAATAAAAAGAACGTAGTTGGTGAAATTAAAATAATTAAATCTAAGAAAGTATTTGTTCCTAAAGATAAAAAATATGAAAATGCGACAATTACATTGGATCCTAGAGATTTAAATAAATGCGTTGATGGAGAAATTGTAGCAGTTACAATTGATAATGATATGTCTACTATTAATAATTACAAAGCTACATTTAAAAAGAGTATAGGACATAAAAATGATCCTGATATGGATATCTTAACATTAGCTGCTCAATATGATGTATTCCAAGAATTCCCTGAAGATGCTATGGAACAAGCTAATGCTATTCCTCAACAAATTAGTCCGGAAGATATTGAAGGAAGAACTGATTATAGAGATAAGATGATCTTTACTATTGATGGTAAAGATACTAAGGATATCGATGATGCTATAAGCTTAGATATAAATGAGGAAGGTAAATATGTATTAGGTGTACATATTGCCGATGTATCGCATTATATTCCTGAGAACTCTCCATTAGACCGTGAAGCTTTAAGAAGAGCTACTTCTAATTATCCAGCTGATAAAGTTATTCCTCAATTACCACATAAGTTATCTGATGGTATTTGTTCTTTAAACGAAGGTGAAGATAGATTAACTATTTCATGTGAAATGGTTATCAATTGGAATGGTTCTGTAGATCGTAACAGTGTAAGAGTATTCCCATCTGTAATAAAATCTAAAAAGAAAATGAATTATACAGATTGTAATGCAATATTAGAAGGTGTTGTTGATCCTAAATATGAACCATTTAAAGATAAACTTCTTGAAATGGTAGAAGTACATAAGATGATTAGAAAAGAAAGACAAAGAAGAGGAGCAACTGATTTTGATGCACCTGAAATTAAATTTGTCTTTGATGAAAATCATCATGCAATCGATGTAGTTGCAAGAGAAAGAGGAGAATTCGAAAAAGTTATTGAAGATTTCATGATCTGTGCAAATGAAGCAGTAGCTAGAGAATTCCAAAATTATAATGAATGGGGCTTACCTGCTATCTACCGTGTACATGATTTACCTAGCCCAGAAAGAATTCAAAAGTTTATTGCTTATTGTAATACTAGTGGTCAACATATTGTTGGTAAATTTGCTGAAGTAGATAATGCTAAAATGTTCCAAAAAATATTATCACAAATAGATGCTGAAGGCGAAGAAAGAGAAATAATCATGAAGATGGCTATTAGAACAATGGCTAAAGCATGCTATCAAAAAGAAAACATTGGTCACTTTGGTTTAGCTTCTGATTGTTATACTCACTTTACTTCACCAATAAGAAGATATCCTGACTTATTAGTTCATAGATTATTATGGACATACTTCTTTAAGGGACTTGCTAATGATGATAGAACAGTACGTTATTGGGATGCACATATTGATGCTATAGCTAAGCAATCATCTGATAGAGAAAGAAATGCTGATGATCTTGAAAGAGCAGTTAATGATATGTATTCTGCAGATTATATGACTGATCATATAGGTGAAGAATATGATGCTATTGTATCTGGTGTAACTAGCAAAGCATTATATGTTCAATTACCTAATAAAGTAGAAGGTAAGTTAGATTTCAATGATATGTTAAATGATAATTATGTATTTAATAAAGATGATGATTCTGTAACTGCTTCTCATAGCAATAAAACCTATAGAATGGGTACTAGATTAAGAGTAAAATGCATTGATGCATGTAAAGAAGAATCTAGAATTACTTTCAAACAACTAAGTGATACTAGAGAAAATGAAGGAAAGAAAAAAGTTAAATGCTAGAAGTTAAAAATAGAAAAGCTTATTTTGATTATTTCATATTAAAAGAAATAGAATGTGGAATAGTATTATCTGGTACAGAAATCAAATCTATAAGAAAAGGTTCAGTTAATCTAAAAGATACATATGCTAGAATAAAGAATGATGAAGTATTTGTTATAAATATGTTTATAGGTAGATATGAAGAAGGTAATCAATTTAATCACGATGAAAGAAGACAAAGAAAATTACTTCTTCATAAAAAAGAAATAACAAAACTAAATCAAGAAATAAAAGAACAAGGATTAACATTAGTTCCTTTGAAATTATATTTTAAAGATAATCATGCTAAGTTATTAATTGGTTTATGTAAAGGTAAAAAACTATACGATAAGCGTGAAACAATTAAAAAACGTGACTTAGAAAGATATAATAGATATTAACCGTGTTATACACGGTTTTTATTTTATAATAATATTCATAACTTATCTATTAATAAATAATTATTGATTAATAATAAAAATAGACTAAAATATATATTTTTATTAATTTTTAATTTTTCTTCTACTTTTCATATTATTTGTTATAATAAGTTTAGGAAGGTGATAATCATGAATATTAATATTCGTGGAGACAAAATTGCTGTAACTGATGCAATTAAAGCTTACATTAAGGAGAAGCTAGCTAAACTAGATAAGTATTTTGAAGACCCTAGTACTGTTGATGCACATGTATTAATAAGATCTAAGAATAATCAAGATACTATCGAAGTTACTATTCCAGCTAAAGGTTTTACTTTAAGAGCAGAAGAATCTAATGATGATTTATATGCTTCAATTGACTTAGTTGTCGATGTATTAGAAAGACAAATAAGAAAGAACAGAACAAGACTAAACTCTCGTAAGAACGAAGTTGCTGATATTTCCTTCGCATTTATTGAAGAAGAAGCAAATGAAGAAGAAGTATCTCAAATAGTTAAGAGAAAAAATATAGAAACTAAACCAATGAGTGAAGAAGAAGCTATTCTTCAAATGGAATTATTAGGACATTCATTCTTTGTTTATAAAGATGCAGATGAAGAATGTATGGCTGTAATTTATAAGAGAAAAGATAATAACTACGGAGTTATTTATTCTAGATAGTTTAAATAAGCATAGATTTTTCTATGCTTTTTTTATTATTTATATCTTATTTATTTTATTTATGATATAATCTTACTTGTAGAAATGGTTAAAAATGTGTATATATTTGAATATTTTTAATTATTTTATGGTAAAATAAGACTACTGGAGGAAGATTTATGGGACTACTTAGAGGACTAATAGATACTGAATATAAAGAATTAAAAAGATTTAGAAAAATTGCAGATAAAATAATGGCTTTAGATGATCAATACTCAAAGATGAGTGATGATGAATTAAAGCATATGACTAAAGATTTAAAGGAAATGCTAGAAAATGGTAAAACAGTTAATGATGAAGAGATAATTGTACCAGCATTTGCTACTATTAGAGAAGCTGCATGGAGAGTAATTGGTGAAAAACCTTACTATGTACAATTACTTGGTGGTTTAGCTATTCACTTTGGTAATATAGCTGAATTAAAAACTGGTGAAGGTAAAACATTAACTACTATTTTACCTGCATATTTAAATGCTTTAACTGGTAAAGGTGTTCATGTTGTTACAGTTAACGAATACTTAACTCAACGTAACGCTGAATGGATGGGCCCTATATATGAATTCTTAGGACTTACTGTAGGTGTTAACTTAAGAGAATTATCACCAGAAGAAAAGAGAGCAGCATATAATGCTGATATTACATATTCAACTAATAATGAAGTTGGTTTCGATTACTTAAGAGATAATATGGTTGTAAGACCAGAAGACAGAGTTCAAAGAGAACTTAATTATGTAATCCTAGATGAAATAGACTCAATGTTAATTGATGAAGCAAGAACTCCATTAATTATTTCAGGTGGTAAAGTTAATTCTGCAAACTTATATAAAGAAGCTGATAAAGCTGTTAAATCATTAAAGGAAGATGAAGACTATACTGTAGACTTAAAGAGTAAATCAGTTATGTTAACTGAAGAAGGTTCTAAGAAAGTTGAAAAGTTCTTCTCAATAGATAATTTATATGATTTAAATAATACTGCTTTAGTTCATCATATTAACCAAGCATTAAAGGCTAACTATGGTATGGCTCTTGATGTTGATTATGTAGTTGATGGAGAAGGTAAAGTTGTTATAGTTGACCAATTTACTGGTCGTTTAATGGAAGGTAGACAATTCTCAGATGGTCTACATCAAGCAATTGAAGCTAAAGAAGGAGTTCAAATTAATGAAGAAACTCGTACAATGGCTACAATTACATTCCAAAATTACTTCAGAATGTATGCTAAGATATCAGGTATGACTGGTACTGCTAAGACTGAAGAAGAAGAATTTAGAGAAATATATAACATGTATGTTATTGAAATACCAACTAATAAACCATGTATCAGAAAAGATATGGCTGATATTATGTATGCTACTGAATCAGCTAAGTATAAAGCTATAGTTGAATTTATTAGACAAGTACATGAAACAGGACAACCTATCCTTGTTGGTACTATTTCAGTAGAAAATAACGAAAGATTATCTAAAATGTTAGATAAGATTAAAATTAAACATGAAGTATTAAATGCAAAGAATCATGCAAGAGAAGCTGAAATCATTGAAAAAGCTGGTCAAAAAGGTGCAGTTACTATTGCAACTAATATGGCTGGTCGTGGTACAGATATTAAATTAGGTGAAGGTGTTGCTGAACTTGGTGGTTTATGTGTAATCGGTACTGAAAGACATGAATCTCGTCGTATTGATAACCAATTAAGAGGACGTGCTGGTCGTCAAGGAGACCCTGGTTATTCTCAATTCTTTATCTCATTTGAAGATGAATTATTAAGAAGATTTGTACCTGAATCAATAAAGACAGCTGTACAAAACTTAGGTTTAGATGATATGGAACAAATTAGATCTAAAATGTTCTCTAGATCTGTAGAATCAGCTCAAAAGAAAGTTGAAGGAAATAACTATGATATGCGTAAGGGATTACTTGACTATGATAATATAGTATCTCAACAAAGATTAGTTATTTATAAGAGAAGAAATGAAGTATTAGATTCAGAAAATATTCATGAAGTAGTATTAGACTTCATGAGAGATTATATCGATGATATGATTCATTCTCATTTAGCTCCAGAAGGATATTTAACTGATGCTGATATAGAAGGTATAATTGATACAGTTAATCCATCAATTAAACATGATAAGTTTAAAGTTGAAGATTTATCTGGTAAATCAGAAGATGAAATTTATAATTTAGTATCAAATAAAGTTATTGAAGAATATGAACATAAGATTTCAATAGTTCCTGAAAATATTGTTCAAGACTTTGAAAGACATATTTCATTAAGAGTAATAGATGAAGCTTGGATTAAACATATAACTGATATGGATAATTTAAGAGAAGGTATTGGTCTTCGTGGATATGGTCAAAGAAATCCATTACAAGCATATGCTAAAGAAGGTTATGAAATCTTTGAAGAAATGCAAGATGGTATTGAACAATCTATTTCTAACTTCTTATTAAGAATGGAAATTAAACAAAACTTTGCTGCTAGACCTGTAGAAGGTAATTATGCAGATGGTAAGGAAAAAGTTAAAACTCCTGATAAATCAAAGAAAAAAATGGGTAGAAATGATCTTTGCTGGTGTGGATCTGGTAAGAAGTTTAAACAATGTCATGGTAAATAACTCGCAATCCCAAATAAAATAAGGGAAAACGCGAGTTTTTCTTTTTGCAAAAAAACATCCAAATATTGTCGTTAGAACCATTTTATACATAAAATTAAATCATAAAATAGTAATATTCCGATGAGTAAGAAAGATAGAAAAGTATGGTATAATAATAAATAGTTATTTTGAGGTGTAATATGAGTAATGAGGAATTAATATCAATTTTAGAAAAAAGATTTATCATAAATGAAAAAATGCATAAGGGAATTAATTGGGATGATGTTTTAAAAAGGCTAAACAATGAATCATTATTTTCTTTAAGATATATGGAAGAAACAGGTGGAGAACCCGACGTTATAATGTACGATAAAGAAAATGATAAGTTTGTTTATTGTGATACCTCAATAGAATCTCCCATTGGAAGAAGAAGTTTTTGTTATGATATAGATGCTTTGAACAGTAGAAAAAGCAATAAACCAAATTCGGACATTATAACAGAAGCAAATAATAATAAGGTAAAAGTATTAGATGAAACAGAATATAAATATCTTCAATCACTTGGAGATTTTGATTTAAAATCTTCAAGCTGGATATTAACTCCAATGGAAATTAGAAAATTAGGTGGAGCATTATTTGGAGATAAAAAATATAATAGGACTTTTATATATCATAATGGTGCTGAATCATATTATTCAAATAGAGGATTTAGAGTATTACTAAAAATATAAAATATTTATACTTGAAGATGGAAAGATATCAGCATCAGGCACTCATAAGAAACTATATGATACAAATAAGTATTATAAATAACTATGTAAGACAGAACTATTTGAGAAGTAGTTAGAATTGGTCAATAAAAACGAGATAATATCTCGTTTTTATTTACTGTCTTGTACATGTAAATCCTTCACTTTTTATGCTTTCTTTATTATAATATATTTATAAGAATGGATGATAGATGATATGCAAGGTTTGGCTATGAAACCGGTTAGTTCTAATCGTTCAGGATTTATTTATAACATTACACTTAACAAGACTGAACAAAAAGAACAACAGGGGTATTCAATTGATTTGTTAGAGACAAATGATATAGGAAGTAATTATAAAGTAACTATAAAGATTCCTATGAGTGTAGGCTGGATAGAAGATGTCTACATGGATACCTTATCTAATTATGGGTCAAAATCATTCAAATTAAACTTTAAAGAAAACAAGGATGGTTTATCTATATTTGAAGCTGATATCTTTTTAATGACATCGGCATTGTATAAATATGATTTTACTTTTACTGCTAATGGAAATAGATTATATATGGATTCTAATATGAGAATCTCTAATCACTCTAATTATGAAAATAAAGGTCAATTATCAGTAAATTTTAAAACACCTGATTGGGCAAAGGGTGCTACTATGTATCATATATTTGTTGATAGATTTAGTAGAGGCCAATTAGAAAAAATGCCTGAAATGGATGGAAGAGAAATTAAAAATTGGAATGATGAAGTAAAGGTTCCTGGTGAGCATGATGTTTGGAATAATGATTATTATGGTGGAGATTTACAAGGTATAATTAATCATCTAGGTTATTTCCAATCATTAGGTGTAGATGTATTGTATTTATCACCAATAGTATATGCTCAAAGTGTAGATAGATATGCTACATCTGACTATGAACAAATTGATCCTTATGTAGGAACAAAAGAAGATTTAAAGAACCTATGTAATGAAGCTCATAAAAGAGGTATTAGAATTGTATTAGATGCAGTATTTAATCATACTGGAGATAATTCTAAGTATTTTAATAGACAAGGAAAATTTGATACAACAGGAGCTATTCAAGATCCTAATAGTTATTATGGTTCATTCTATAGAAAAAATGATAAAGGTGAATATGATTGTTGGTATGGATTTGGTCATTTACCTAGATGTAACGGTGAATCCTATAATTGGCAACAATACATATATGGTGAAGGCGGCATTATAGATCAATGGTTTGATTTAGGTATTGATGGATTAAGATTAGATGTTGCTGATGAATTAACAGATTCATTTATAGAAAATATAAGAAAAGCAGTACATAGAAATAAAGAAGATGGCTTGATAATTGGTGAAGTATGGAAATATGCTATGACTGAACCAAGATCATATATGGCTTCAGGTAAAGGTATGGATTCACAAATGGATTATCCTTTATGTGATGCTTTAATGAGATATTTCAGATTTGCTGATACATATAAAGCAAAAGGAGTAATTCAAAATATATTAAATGAATATCCAAAAGAAATCAGAAATGTATTAATGAATTTTACTTCAACACATGATATATCTAGACCAATAAATATATTTGGTTCTGATAAATTTGTATATGATAGACCATATATATGGGATACAATTAAGGATGGTGAAAAGCAACTACCTGCTCATGTCTTTAATGATTATAAGATGACTATGGAAGAATATAGAAAAGGCAAAGAATTATTTGAAGCATATTCATTTTGTTTAAATTTCATGCCTGGTATATTATCAATATTCTATGGTGATGAAATAGGTATGACAGGATATGGAAATATAATTAATAGATCACCTTTTGATCTTACTAAAGCTGACCGTGAACTATTAGAATTCTTTAGAATATTAGGTCAAGCAAGAAAAAGAGAAACATTCTTAAAAGAAGCAGATTTAAAGATGTTAGATATTAATGATAAATATATAATGTTTGAAAGAAACAGTAATAATGGGGATGCTTTAATAGCAGTAAATAGAACTGATGAATCTATTCCATATAATATACCGTCATCATATGAAAAATATGATAATGCATACACTATGAAACTAAGTAATAGAAAGACTTTAAATCCTTATAGTGGCGTTGCATTTATTAAGAAATAATTAATGAATTAGTTATATAACTAATTCTTTTTTAATGTTATAATGATATTAGGTGAGACTATGAAGACAGTACAAAGTATTGGAGAATATAATTCTCAAGATGATTTTTACAACAAAGGATTAGATATTATAAAAAGAGCGAAAGAAGTTCGTGAAGAATTAAACAGATATGATATTAGACTAAGTAGTGCTAAGTATAGATTAGAACAAAGTCCAAAAGATGAACATTGGACTAAAATATTAGAAGATGATTTAAAGGAACAAAAACATTATAGTGAAGAAGCTGCATTACTTGAAAGTGAATTAAGTTATTTAAATGGTACAATGAGCATGGAAGACTATACTAATTTACTTGAAAAATACGGATGTATGTTAGCTGTTACTACTCCAGTAGATCATATAGGTTCTGGTTATTTAGATGCTAAAGAAATAGCAAAAGCTGTAGAACAAGAAAAGGAAATGATTAAACAATTATTAGCAACAAGACAATTAGTTATGACTGAAGAAAACTCAGAAACTAAAACATCTAAGTTAGCTATAATTGATGCTGAGTTGTTATGGTTTAAAGAAGATATGGAAAAGCATGAATGGGGTAAAGAAGCTCTTGAGTTTGTTGGACCTGAACCTGAAAGAAGGGCAAGATAATGAATATTAATGAATTAATAAATAATTATGCTGCAATGAAAGATAGATTAGATTCTATCGGGAGGTCTCTTTGACATCCAAAGTCTAAGAAAGAGATTAGAAGAATTACAAACTAAGTTAAATGATCCTAATATTTATAATAATATGGATGAATTAACTAAAACTAATATAGAGTTTTCTAGTGTTAATAGTTTAATTAATAACTATAATGATATAGATGGTAGTATTAATACTAATTTAGAATTATTACAAGAATATAAAGAAGACATAGATAAAGATATATTAGATGATATTGTTAATAACTATGAAGATATTAACAATAAATTAAATGAATTAGAGATAAACACATTATTGGATGGGGAGTTTGATTCTTATAATTGTTATTTAGAAATACATCCTGGTGCAGGAGGTACAGAAGCTATGGATTGGGCTTCTATGTTACTTAGAATGTATCAAATGTATTTTGATAAAAAAGGCTATAAATATGAAGTAGTAGATTATCAAGCTGGTGATGAGGCTGGAGTTAAATCAGTTATGTTACATATTACTAATCCTTATGCATATGGATACTTAAAATCAGAAATAGGTGTTCATAGATTAGTTAGAATATCTCCTTTCAATGCTGCAGGTAAAAGACAAACATCATTTGCAGCAGTAAATGTAACTCCTGAGATTGATGATATACCTAAAGATATAGAAGTTAATGAAGAAGATATTAGATGGGATATAACTAGAGCATCAGGCAATGGTGGACAAGGAGTTAATACTACAGATTCAGCTGTTAGATTATCTCATATACCTACAGGTATAGTAATATATGCCCAACAAGAAAGATCTCAATTAAGAAATAAAGAGACAGCTATGAAGATATTAAAGTCTAAGTTATATCAATTAGAAGTAGAAAAGAGAAACAATGCAATTAATTCACTTAAAGGTAGTGATGATATTAACTTTGGTTCTCAAATAAGAAATTATGTTCTTGAACCATATAAACTAGTTAAGGATTTAAGAACTAACTATGAAACTAGTCAAGCTGATAAAGTGCTTGATGGTGATATAGATGCTTTTATCGAAGCATATTTAAGAATGAAGAGGGATTAATATGAAGTATATTAAGATGATAGTAGGATGTATTATTATTGCTATTAGTTATAATTTATTTATGTTACCAAATAATTTTATATCTTTTGGTACAGATGGTATGGCTATGTTATTTAAGGATATGTTACCTATTTCAATACCATTAATAATATTAATATTTAATATGATTATTGTACTTGTTTCATTACTTATTAATCCTAAAAATGCATATAAATTCTTAATACCATCTATACTAATACCTCTTTTTATGTTAGGTACTTCATATTTAAATTTAAGTGTATATTTACCTGAAAAAGTATTAGCTATGTTATTAGCTGCTATCTTTATTGGATTTGGATATTCATTAATATATCAATCCTCTTTTAAAGCAGGTACTATATATCTAGTAGAAGAAGATCTAGGTGATTTTACAAGAATTCATACTCAATTATATTCTGCTATAGTGGATGTATTAATTGTATTAATATATATCTTCCAACAAGATTTTCAATCTGCAGTATATTCATTATTTATTATAGCTATAATAAGATATATGATAAATAAGGCAAGATATAATATTAAAGATTCTAAGATGTTCTATGTAATTACCTCAAAAGAAAAAGAAGTAAAACATTTTATAATGTCTACATTAGGTTATGAATTAACAGAATTAGATGTTAAAGGTGGATTTACTAATGAGAAGAAATCTATATTATTATCTGTTATATCATCAAAAGATTATTTTAGACTTAAATCTGGTATAATGGATATTGATAACAAAGCATTTGTAGCTATAACAGATACATATGATGTTATTAATAGAAAGGCATTTTAATGAAGAAAAGATTATTATTAGTAGGTTTAATGAGTGTATTACTTTTAACAGGTTGTACTCATAAACCAAAGACAGCAGAAGAATTTAAGAAAATTGCTAATGAAAATGGAATTGAAGTATATCAAAATACTGTAGGTTTAGCTTATGCAAAAGAAGCATATCAAACTAATCATGAAGACTATAATGTATTCTTTGTAGTAGGTAAGAAAGCTAAAGATCTACAAGGTGTTTATTTAGATGAAGTAGTTAATATTCAAGGCTTAGCAGGTGTAAAACCTGATACAGAGAAAACTACAACAAATAAAAATGGTGAAATATCTTTAGATATTACTACTAAATCAAATGAGCCTGAAATTAAACCTATATCAAAAACTGGAAAGAATTGGTCTCATGTTGAAATACAAGGAAAAGATGAATACTTCTATGTTTCATATATAGATGATACAATGTTATATGTAAGATGCAAGAATGAATATAAAGATACATTCAAAAAAATTATAGATGCTATGAAATACTAGTATCTTTTTTATGTAAAGGCTTATTGTAAATATTGGTTAAAATAATATCATATTCATTCTTAATTGTTATAATATTATTATAGGAGTGGTATCTATGAGTAGTCTTAAAGTTAAGATGCAATTAACAGCTATAGCTGAAAGTGCTTATGAAATTATTAAAGTTCCATTTGAAAATGATATTAGACGAGCTTATGGTGCTATAAGTGATTGGATAAATGCTGCTGCAGATATCGTAGATACTGTAGACCAAGAGTATGAGTCAATTAAAAGTGATTTCTCAGAAGTAAAATCATGCTTAATTAGTTTAAGAGTAGCATGTGGTATTGTTAAGAATAGAGTAGCTCAACTTGAACAATATGCTAAGGAATCTGCAATCTATGTTCAAGATGGTGCTTCACCAGTACAACAAAGTGGAGAACAATTAACTCAAACAACTAATAAGATAAGAAGATTAACTAGAACAGTTGGTCCTGGACAAATGGCTGCTTAAGAATGTATAAGGAAACTTATACATTTTTATTTTCACGAATTATTCACATTGGTTTTATATATTTTTAATGTGAGATGTAGTATAATCTATAATAGGTGAGTTCTCATGGCAAACAAAACATTCAAAACACTTGATGAACAAATAGAATTATTACAAAACAAAGGTCTAGAAATAGAAGACATAGAATATGCTAAAAGAGTAATATTAAGAGAAAACTATTTCTTCTTAATGGGTTATAGACATTTATTTATGAATCCTAATGAGAAGAAAAAGTTTATTAAAGGTGCTACCTTTAGTGAATTATATTCTTTATTCTATTTTGATAGACAATTAAGAAATATTATTTTCAAGAATATATTAATTATTGAAAATAACTGTAAGTCTATATTCTCATATGTTTTATCTTCAAGACATGGTTATGTAGAATCAGATTATCTAAAACCTGAAAACTATAACTATAGTCCTGAAAGAGCTAAACAAGTAAATGATTTATTAAGAAAGATGAAGAGACAAATAAGAGTTAATGGTTCTCAACATGATGCTACTAAACACTATATATCTAATTATGGATTTATTCCTTTATGGGTAGTAGTTAAAGTATTATCATTTGGTATTACATCAGAATTATTTACTATTATGAAAAGAGATGATCAACAAGCTATAGCTGATGAATTTGGTGTGGCTGTAGATAATATGTTATCATTCTTACCTGTATTATCTAATTATCGTAATTTATGTGCTCATGAAGATATATTATTTGAACATAGAACTCAAAAAGTTATACCAAATAATAGATATCATAAAGAATTAGATATACCATTTATAGATCATGAATATATATATGGTAAAGGTGATTTGTTTGCTGTAGTAATTATATTTAAATATTTATTATCTAAAGATGATTTTAGATTATTCATAAATGAAGTAGAATATGAGTTATCTAGATTAGATGGTAAATTACATAGTATTCCACTTGATCCAGTATTAGATAGAATGGGATTCCCTAAGAATTATAGTCAATTACTAAACATCAATTAGGAGGATTTTATGAAAAATAATAAAGGTAAAGTATTTTTAATAATTATTGTTGTATTATTAATTGCTCTTACAGGAGTTAATATTTACTTAACTGTAAGTAAACAAATAGTTCAAACAACAAATATAACTAAGACTGAAAAAGAAGTAACTGTAACAGATGAAGGTATATCTGAAGCAGTTAATAAATTATATGATTCATCAGTTATAGTTGAATTAACATCTAATAAACAAGTTGTTGGATGGGGTTCAGGATTTGTTTATAAGACTGATGATGTATATGCATACATAATAACTAACTACCATGTAACAGATGGTTATTCAGAAGTATTAATTGAATATACTGATGGAACAACTGCCAATGGTAAAGTTATTGGTGGAGATGAATATACTGACGTATCTGTTGTAAGAGTAGATAAAGGAAGCATTAAATCAGTTGCATCCATTGGTTCTTCAAAAGATGTTAACAGTGGAGATACAGTATTTGCAATTGGTACACCAGTAAGTTTAAATTTTAAGTTTACTGTAACAAGAGGTATCTTATCTGGCAAAGATAGATTATTACCTATGTCTAATCAAAGTTATTCTATAAATAATAGAAGTATTGCTACTCAAGATTCTTGGTATATTAATTTATTACAAATAGATGCATCTATTAACTCTGGTAATTCAGGTGGCCCTTTAGCTAATTCTAATGGAGAAGTAATAGGTATTACAAACTCTAAATTATCTTCATCATCAATTGAAAATATAGGATTTGCTGTACCAATTGAAGATGTAGTTAATATTGCAGAACAAGTAATTAATGATGGTAAAGTTACTAGACCTTACTTAGGTGTAGGTGTATCTAACTTATCTACTGAAACAATGATATCTAGTGAACAAAAGACAGGCGTTATTATTGGATCAGTTGAAGATAACTCTGCTGCTAGTAAGGCTGGATTAAAAGAAGGAGATATAATCACTAAAGTAGGTGATTATGATATAACTTCAGTATTATATTTCAAATATTATGTTAATAGATATAAACCTAATGATAAGGTAACTATTACATATATAAGAGATGGTAAAACACATACAACTGAATTAACATTTGGCACTAAAAGTTAACATTACGTTAACTTTTTATGTTATAATACTAACGCAAGTCCGGTAATGGTTGTATATAAAACAAGATTATAATAAAATAAGAAATGGTGATATTATGAGTTTAAAAGCTGGTATAGTAGGATTACCAAATGTTGGTAAATCAACTTTATTTAATGCAATTACAAAACAAAGTATTTTAGCTGCAAATTATCCTTTTGCTACTATTGAACCTAATGTTGGTGTAGTAACAGTTCCTGATCAAAGATTAGATTGTTTAAATAATATGTATGCTCCTAAGTCTTTAGTACCTACAGCATATGAATTTATTGATATAGCAGGTTTAGTAAAAGGTGCATCTAGTGGAGAAGGATTAGGTAATAAATTCTTATCTCATATAAGAGAAGTAGATGCTGTATGTGAAGTAGTTAGATGTTTTGTTAATAAAGATGTTATTCATGTAGAAGGTGATGTAGATCCAATACGTGATATAGAAATTATAAATACAGAATTAGTATTATCTGATTTAGAGATTGTTGAAAATAGAATTAATAAAATAGGTAAGAAAGTACAATTTACTAAAGATAAACAAGAATTATTAGAATATGAAGTATTAATGAAGTGTAAGGAAAACTTACTTAATAATATTCCTTTAAGAAGAGTAGTATTTACAAAAGAAGAAGAACCATTCTTAAAAGGCTTCCAATTCATTACTCAAAAACCAATAATATATGTTGCTAATGTATCTGAAGAAGATGTAGCTGTAGGTTATAATGAATATTCAAAAATAGTATCTGATTATGCTGAAAAGGAAAATGCTGGTGTTATAGTTATGTCTTGTAAGATTGAAGAAGACTTAGCAGGATTAACTGATGAAGAAAGAGAATTATTCATGCAAGATTTAGGTATAGCTAATTCAGGATTAGATAAATTAATATTTGCAACATATGATTTATTAGGATTAGCTACATTCTTTACTGCAGGTGAAGATGAATGTAGAGCTTGGACATTTAAGAAAGGTATGAAAGCTCCTGAATGTGCTGGTATTATTCATACTGATTTTGAAAAAGGATTTATTAAAGCTGAAGTAATGTCTTTTGAAGATTTAGAAAAATATGGTACTGAAACTAAAGTTAAAGAAGCTGGTAAAGTAAGACTTGAAGGTAAAGACTACCAAATGCAAGATGGAGACATTGTTTATTTCCGATTTAATGTAACTAAATAGACTATATAGTCTATTTTTTTATGGTATAATTAAGGAGAGGTGGAGCTAATGAACTTATTTATAAATGGCTTTAATATATTTTTAATTATGATAGTAAGTTTCTTATTTACTATAATATTAACTCCAATTGTAAGAGGTATTGCAATGAGAATTGGAGCAATGGATAAACCTAACAAAAGAAAGGTACAAGATGTTCCAATTGCATCAATGGGTGGCCTTGCAATATTCTTATCATTCTTATTGAGTTATATGATATTTGCTCCTGTTAATACTCAAATAGTACCAGTTATGATTGGTGCATTCATTATTATATTAACAGGTATAATAGATGATATTAATCCTTTAAGAGCAAGAGAAAAACTAATTGGTCAATTAATAGCTGCATTAATAGTTACTATATATGGTGGAATAGCAATTGAACATGTTCAATTATTTGGACATATTATATCTTTTGGTATATTCTCATATCCACTTACTATTTTATTTATAGTAGCTATCATGAATGCTATAGATTTAGCTGATGGATTAGATGGATTAGCAGCAGGTACTACAACAATATATTTTATTACTACAGCAGTAATAGGATATATCATGTCTGATTTATCAGGTATAAATGTAATATTCTGTTTAATATTAGCTGGTTCATGTTTAGGATTCCTAATGTATAACTTTGCTCCAGCATCTATTTATATGGGTGACACTGGTTCATTATTCTTAGGATATATGATATCAGTTATATCATTAGTAGGTTTTAAGACTACTACTATTACTTCATTAATAGTTCCAATAGTTATGTTATTTGTACCTATAATTGATACATTACTTGCGATGGAAAGAAGATTATTAAAAGGTCAATCAGTAGGAGATGCAGACCGTGAACATTTACATCATCAATTATTAAAGAAGACTAAATCAGTTACCATGACTGTATTAATCATGTATGTAATAAATGGATTATTTTCTATGGTATCAATCATGTATGTAACAGGACATAAACAAACTAGTATGATTTTATATGCTATATTATTAGTTTTATTCCTAATACTAATCTTTACAACTGACGTATTATTTGAACATAAGAAGAAGGATAAAAATGAAAATTAATCTATATGACTTTGATGGTACTATATATGATGGAGATTCTACTTTTGATTTTATTAAATATGAAATTAAAAGACATCCAATTATATTAATTACATTGTTTGAAGATTTATTATTTGCTTTATTATATATATTACATATAGTTAATAAAACAAAGATGAAAGAACACTTTTATAAATTCTTAAGACTAATTAAGAATATAGATGAAGAAGTAATTTCCTTCTGGAGAATTCATGATAAGAATATTAAGAAGTTTTATTTAGATAAAAGACATGATCAAGATATAATTATATCTGCTTCTCCTGAGTTCTTACTTAAACCTATAGCTAATAAGCTTAAGGTAAAAGATTTAATAGGTTCAAGAGTTGATAAGAATACAGGTAAAACAACTGGATTAAATTGTCATGATGTAGAAAAAGTAAGACGATTAGATGAAAAATATGAAGACTATAAAGTAATAGAAGCTTATTCAGATTCTATTAAGTCTGATAAGCCTATTTTAGATTTAGCTAAAAGAGCTTATTTAGTTAAAAAAGATAATATATCAATAATAAAATAGAATTTTATATTCTATTTTTTATTTTCTATGTTATTATATCTATTTGAGAGAGAGTAGAAAGGATTTAACATGTTAAAATTAAAACATGTATTTAAAGACTATAATAATAACATGGTCTTGAAAGATATTAATCTAAATTTACCTAGTAAAGGATTAATATCTATAGTTGGTGTATCAGGATCTGGTAAATCGACTCTACTCAATCTAGTTGGTGGTTTAGATAAAGTTACTAAAGGTAATATTTATTTTAATAATAAGAATATAACTAATTTAAATACTAAAGAATTAAATTGGTATCATAATAAATGTGTTGGTTTTGTATTCCAATCGTATAATTTAATAGATTATTTATCGATAAATGATAATTTATCATTAATAAATAATAATTTTGATTATATTTTAAAGAAATTAGACATATATAATTTAAAAGATAAAAAGGTTTCTTTATTATCTGGAGGAGAAAAACAAAGAGTAGCTATTGCTAGAGCAATACTAAAAAATCCTAAGATACTCTTATGTGATGAACCGACAGGAGCTTTAGATACTTCATCTTCTATTAAGACAATGGAATTATTAAAAGAACTATCTAATAGAATGTTAGTTATTGTTGTAACACATAATATGGATTTAGCTAATACTTATTCTGATTATATTATAGAAATAAAAGATGGTAAGATTAATAGCAATATTAAAGTATCTGATGATAATAATAAATTGATAATAGGTAAACCTAAGAAAACTAAAATATATAAGATAGCTTCTTATCATCTTAAACATAAGAGGAAAAGAAACTTACTTATAAGTATTTCTTTTGCTATAGGACTTATTGCTTTAGGATTAGTCCTATCCATAAATATTGGCTTTAAAAATTCAATAACAAAAGAAGAAAAAAATAGCTTAGCTAAATATCCTATTACAATTTCTAAATATTCCACTTATTTAGAAGATAATAGTATTAAACAAGAAGAGAATCAAATATATGCATATGATATTAATCATATAAATATTATAGATAAAACCATTGTTAATAACTTAGAAGATATTAACAATAATTTATCTTATAAAATATTTAAATATAATATAAATAATAGG
>CAMPCD010000014.1 GCA_946643435.1 uncultured bacterium | reverse complement strand
TTTTCTTTAACATAAGTTAAGAATTCTTCTAATGACATACTCTTTTGTTCTTCACCATGTAATCTTAAAGTAACAGTTCTTTCATCTCTTTCATTGTTACCTAATACTAACATGATAGGTATCTTTTTAATTTGTTCTTCTCTCATTCTATAAGATAACTTTTCATCACTTGCATTTAATTTAGTTCTTATACCTAGTTCTTGTAATTTAGATAATACTTCATTAGCATATTCTAAATGATATTCATTATTAACTGGTAATATAGCTACTTGTACAGGTGCTAACCATAAAGGTAAGTTACCTTTAGTTTCTTCAAGATAGAATGCCATAGCTCTATCAATTGATCCAAGAATAGCTCTATGTAATACTACAGGAGTTTTCTTAGATCCATCTTTATCTATATATGATAAATCAAATTTCATAGGTAAACAGAAATCTATTTGGCAAGTAGATAAAGTTATTTCATTTCCAACAGCAGGTTGAACTTGTACATCACATTTAGGTCCATAGAATGCTGCTTCACCCTTCTTCTCTACATAAGGAATTTTTAAATCATCCATAATTTTTCTTAATGCATCTTCTGCCTTATCCCACATTTCATCATCTTGATGATATTTAACTTTATCTTCAGGATCTCTTAATGATAATTCAAATCTATAATTCTTAATACCTAATTCCTTGTATACTTCAAGTATTAAATCAATAACACCTTTGAATTCTGATTCAATTTGTTCTGGAGTACAGAATATATGACAGTCATTTTGACAGAATGTTCTAACTCTTTCAATACCCTTTAAAGAACCAGATGATTCATATCTACAATCTCTTGCTATTTCAGCAATTCTTATTGGTAAATCTCTATATGAATGTATATCATTACCATACATTACCATATGATGAGGACAGTTCATTGGTCTTAAAACATATTCTTCATCTTCTACTTGCATGATTGGGAACATCGCATCTTTATAATGTTCTAAGTGTCCTGATGTCTTATATAAATTAACATTACCTAAAGGTGGAGTTTGTACATGTAAGTAACCACGTTTAATCTCTTTTTCTCTAATATAGTTTTCAAGTAAGTTCCATAGAGTAAATCCATTAGGTAAATACATAGGAAGACCTCTTCCAACTAAATCAGATAACATATAAATACCTAAATCTTTACCAATCTTTCTATGATCTCTTTCTTTAGCTTCTTCTAATTCTTTTAAGTGTTCTTCTAATTCTTCAGCAGTTGGTAAACATACACCATATATTCTTTGTAATACTTTATTATTAGTATCACCTTTCCAATAAGCACCACTAAACTTTAATAGTTTAAAGTTCTTACATTCTTTTAATGTATCAACATGTCCACCTCTACAAAGGTCAGTAAAGTCACCTTGTGAATAACATGAAATAACAGTATTATCTTCATCCATTCTTTCAATTAAATCAATCTTATATGGATCATCTTTAAACATCTCTAAAGCTTCTTCTTTAGATATTTCATGTCTAACAATTCTCTTACCATCTTTAGCAAGTTTCTTCATTTCCTTTTCAATAATTGGTAGATCTTCATCAGTAATAACTTTATCACCTAAATCTACATCATAATAGAATCCTGTTTCAATAACAGGTCCTACCCAAAACTTAGCTTCAGGCCAAATATGTTTAATGGCTTGAGCCATCATATGTGCACATGAATGATTTAAATTATATAATTTTTCATCTTCTTTAAAATTACGCACGTTTCATTCCTTCTTTCAATCTTCTAAAATTTTTATCCTTATGTGTTTCAATAAGTAATTTTTTTGTTTTCTCATTTTCTTTTACTTGTTTTTCTAAGAATCTTTCTTCATTATAATATTCTAAAAATTCATGGAAATCATTACAACCAGATCCATATAATCTAGCTTTAACTACTTTTAATCTTTCAGCTGTTTTATCAGCATTTAATAGTTGTTCTATTAAAAATGGATTAATATATGTTCTAGTATTTTTCTTAGCATCAGTAACTAATAATAATTCTCCATCATAGACTTTATCTACATTCTTATTTGCATAGTCATTTCCAACTATAAATAAATATGGAGATCCTATTTCTTTTAATCCTGAATGCCATAATGTACAATAATTATATGTTCCTAATGTATAACTTCTACCTGGTTGATTTTTAATATTAATTCTTTCCTTTGAAGAAGCAGCATTAATATTTTCTTGTTTAATCGAATATTCTTTAACTGCTCTTTCCATGTCTTCATCAGTACTTTGAGCTATTTCATTTTTTAATAGCTTATAATGTTTTGTCGTTCTATTATAATCTCTATTAACTCTACGATCTTCTCTTTCGATTTTTTTCTTTAATCTTTCATCTTCCGCTTTTGCTGGAGTATACCCTAACCATAAATATTGTGTAACAAAATCATTGATAGATATAGTCATTGAATCACTATATTTTGTATCAGCATATTTGGTGTTCGTGTGGAACAATTGTAATTCTTCTTTTGAATCTTGATCAATTATTGATTGAATTTCATCTTCATCCATATAAGCATCATATAGACTCATTATTTCTTCATCAGTTAAATTACTTTCCATTCCTTCCTCTAGTATCAAATCATTTTCTCTTTGTTGCATAAATAAAACCCTCTCTTTTTTCTATAAAAAAAAGAATGGTATAAGGAGTGCTCAAGGCACGGTACCATCCTTTAATTTAACTCAATAATCTTTAACGGAATCACCCGTGATTTATTAATCCTCTAGAAAAGTAGTAACTATTAACACTTATTATCTAGATTCCACCACCCTAGACTCTCTTTAAATAGTAATTTAATAATCTCGTCTCTTCATAAGATTTCTAAGTAAATTATAACACATTATTGTGAGATATCAAGTGTATAACTTGGTTTTATTACTTCTATTTTAGTAGTTATTATCTTTTTACTCTTATCATCTTCAACAATAGATGTTATTGTATGCTTACCTATTGATAAAGTAGATGTATTATAGATAATATTTTTATTCTCATCAATACACTTAATAAACTTAATGTTATTACCTTTTACATGACTAGGTAATTCATATAAACTTCCTACTGTAATAACACTTGGAATATTATTATTATCTATAGATAATATGTCTTTATCTACTACTTCTATATCTTTAGATATATTTCCACATGTAATAGTTGTCTTACCTACTTCTAAAGTATTAGTATTTTTTATATTACATGTATTATCTAATTGATAATCATCTTTAACTTTTATAATAGATGGTATATTATCTAAATCATATTTATAATTATTTTTATTTATAGTAATAGTTTTACTTACTACTTTAGTTTCACCATCTAATGCTGTGATAGAACAAATAATATCATGTGTACCAATTGGTAAATCAGATGTATTATTTATCTTCTTACCATTTACTGTACAACTTAAATTATTACTTCCATGTATACCATATGAATATGATGATGGTATAGAATAAGTTTTATTATTATCTATATAATTAGGTATATCATCTAATGATATAGATACATCTGTATTAGTCTTATCACCTATAGTTGGATATATATTTTCAATATATATAGCATCATGCTTAATAATTGATTTATCAACTAAAGTATTAGTTGATTCATTATATTCTTTATATACTCTTTTAATATAAGCTTTTATTAAAGTATTACCTTTAACTTTAAATGATTGATTATATTTTTGATATTCAGAATTATTAATAGAATAGAATATTTCATCTTCTTTATTAGGAGCAATTATATTAATAGTTGTTTCTTCTCCATCATTTAAGATGTATTTATCTGCTCTTATATCAACAAACATATTTTCTTTAGTAACTATATTTTCACCATTTAAATTATATTTATAAATAATACTATTAACTTTATCTTTAGGTATATATAATGGACCAGTATAATACATCCATTTATTATCATCTAATCTTACATCATCAGTTTGATATCTATACATATAATGAGTAGCATTAGTAGGATAATTAATATTATATCTAATATAATTATCATATATTTCATCCTTACCATTTTCTACTTTAACATTTATATCTTTATAACTAATTATTGATGATGTATCTACTGTTGTAACACATTTGATTGAATTTAATCCAATTGGTAAAGTACTAGTATTAGTTATTTCTTTATCATTGAAATAACATACAGTATTATCTATATACTTACTAGGTGTTACACTTGTAGGTAAATTATATTTATCTTGATAAGTAATATTATATGGTATATCTATCATAGATATATTAGGTATTACTTTATTTAATGTTGTAGTAGATTCAGTATTAGTTTTATTAGTTGATGTTGTAGACACATTAAATATTGCATCTACTTTATTACCTACTTTATCAACTACTCTAACATTAATGTTATATATTTTATTTTCTTCTAATGATGTAAATGTATATGATTTATTAGATTCAATATATTCTTGATTATCTATTGAATAATAATATTTATTTACACCAGATAAATTATCTTTAGCATCTACTTTAACTTCAATACTTCTAGTTGTAACAGTTTTATCTATTGAAGATATATTAGGTGCTTCTGAATCTATTTGTACTTTTAATCTATTAGATAAAGAAGATTCATTATTGTCTTCTGATATACCTTTAAACCATACAAACCAGGTACCTGATTCAGATACTTCTACACTCTTAGTATAAGTATCTTTCCAATCACATGTATTTGATGATTTAGACTTACTGATACAATACTTATAATGGTCTATTGTAGAATAGTTAAAGTCTGCATCATCTGTTACATATACTACTGATGTTTTATTCCAAGAATCACTATCTTGAGTAATATTAGGTTCACCAAATAAGAATGGTACTATAGTTTTAGTATTTGCATAATAAATAATACAACCAATTATAATTAATAATAATATTAATGTTGGACCTATTTTAACTTTTGAAGGATATATATGTAATACTTCATTCTTACCAATAGGTTTATTTACTTTAGGTGTTGTTTTAGCTACACAATTTTTATCACGGAAAAAAGTGATGATCTTTTTATCTTCAATTTTATATTTGATTTTAGCATCATCTAATATATCACCTGCAATATCAAGCTCTAAACCTAATATATTTGGTACTTTTAAATTGTTATCAGTATTCTTACTTTTAGCCATAATAAAACACCTTTTTACTACTTATATAATAGTATTTTTAAGGTGTTTAGTCAAATCTACTTAACTTTAGATTTCTTAGATTTAACTCCCATGATTTTATATTTCATAAATTTAATATCATCAGGTTTAGTTAAATCTGCTGTACTTATTTTTCCATAGTTATGGAATAATATAGTTTCAGCCATTTTATCTTTAATTTCAATAATATAATGTTCTTGTCCTATAAAAGGTATTTTACCTTCATAGTTGGATAAAGTTAAGTTATTATAATCATCAACTGACTCTAATACTCCTTCTTCAAAGAATGAGTTTTTCTCATGTCTTCCTAATACAACTACTCTAGTTCCTACTCTTTCATGCATCTCTTCCATATATTTTTCATTTAGGAATTCGTTATTATATTTAGCATGATATCTTAATAATTCATTTATTACATCTCTAGTGATTCCAATTCCACCTTTGATGCCTATCATAATTTGTCCTATTAATACAGCTGCATCTATCTTTTTAGTATGTTCTATAGTTCCAATGTTTAAACCTTTTCTTATTCTTAAAAGGTTTTGATCTTCTACAATTGGTTTATATTTATCTTTTAATAATTCATATATACTTTCATTAAATTCTTTTGAATTAGACATATTATTATAAGAATAATATAACTTTAAGAACCATTTTAATAATTCATCTTTATTATCTAAATCTATAGAATTTAATTCTTTATAAAGATCTATTTCTACTCTATTACTCATATCATTCACCTATTATTATTTTATCATACTATAGACAATACTTTTAATTTCCTTGTCTAAGTTTACATATTCCCATTTAGTAATACATAAACCATATGATAATCTTTCATCAAAACTATATTTATATATTTCTTTTTTATTCAATTTATAATCATCTTTAATATACTTACTTCTTCTTTTAAAGAATACCTCTATTGGAGAAGTAACACCAAATAAATGCTTCTTATAATTAACTATTGCATTAGTCTTTAACATTGTTTCATACATGCTTATGTATTTTTGTTTATTAGGTAAATCCATCTTTTTAATAATTAGTATAGTTTGTTTAATAGCTTCAGCATCAGCATTTATTTCAGCAGGGTCATATAAATAAATACTAGCTTTTTTAGACGCTTCATCATATCTTAACATTTCTTCTCTATTATCTTTAGTTACATTAGCTGCTGTTAAACTCTTTCTTAGTATTTCTTTTAAGAAAGCATCATTTGATGTATCTAAAAACTTATATTGTTTAGCATGCATTACTTCATGTATTAAAGTATAGACAATATCTATATTAGACATATAATGATCATCATGTAGACCAAATATTTTGTAATACACTTGAAAGTTTCTTTCTTTTTTATTAATGAAATTATAATTAACTATAATAGATTTATCAAAGTAAGAGTAAGCCATGGAATAATCATTAGTATCTTTAAAAGTTATATCTTTAATATAATCTTCTAATTCATTATAGATAATTAAAGATTTAATTATTTCCTTACAACCTATCTTATCAATATTTTTTCTTTCTTTATTATATCTATTAACTACAAAAGAAATATAACTTATAACATCAGTATTTTTTACTTCCATATATATCATCTCACTTATATTTTAACAAATAAAAAGAGATATTTTAATATCTCTTATTTCTTTTTACGTTTACCAAAGTTACTTATAGATTGATAGAATGATGCACCACCATCATCCTTAGTAGCTCTATCATATAAACTTTCAGCAGGACCAGTAAACTTATCATATACTTCAACAACAGAGTTAACTCCATGTTTAACTCTTCCCACAAACTTTCTAGTAGCAAGAATTTTTTGTCCTAGTGAAGTTTTTGGTCTTTTATTTTGAATAGCTATTTCAGATTGGACCTTACTTCTTACAGCAGATAATCTAGATAACATATCATTATTAGCTTTTTCTACATCTGGAGTATATTTACCTTGATATGCTTTTAAAGAAGCATAACTAGTATTAATATCACTTAATAAAGTATTTAAATCAGTAACATTACCAGTTCCTTCTAATCTATTATATCTATCAACATAATCTTTTAAATCAACTAAGTCTATATCAGCCCAAATAGTTCTAAAGTTAGCTAACTTCTTTGGATCAGAACTAACTAATGATTCATAAAAAGCTTTATTTCTTATTGGTGTATATGGCATCATATTTATCACTTCCTATAACATAATTATATAATTAAATAACGTATTTAGCAAATTAATGCCTATTATAGTTTACAAAAAAAGCAGGTATTAACCTGCAATATTATAATGTTCTCTAATCTTAGCATCAATATCTGCTGCTATTTCAGGATTGTTCTTTAAGAATATCTTAGTGTTTTCCTTACCTTGTCCAATTTTCTCCCCATTGTACGAATACCAAGCACCTGATTTATCTAATACACCAATTTCAGCTCCTAGATCAACAAGTTCTCCTTCATATGAAACACCTTCACCATACATCATATCTACTGTTGCAGTTTTGAATGGTGGAGCTACCTTATTCTTAACAACTTTTATATTTGTTCTGTTACCGATTACAGAATCACCTAATTTAATTTGTTCTCCACGTCTAACATCTAATCTAACAGATGCATAGAATTTTAATGCTCTACCACCTGTAGTAGTTTCAGGATTACCAAACATAATACCAACTTTTTCTCTTAATTGGTTAATGAAAATAGCTATTGTATTAGTCTTATTAATAATACCAGCTAGTTTTCTTAATGCTTGAGACATTAATCTTGCTTGAAGACCAACATGAGAATCACCCATCTCACCTTCAATTTCAGCTTGAGGTACTAATGCTGCAACTGAGTCTATTACAACTATTTGTACAGCACCAGATCTAACTAACGCTTCGCATATTTCTAAAGCTTGTTCACCAGTGTCTGGTTGAGATAATAATAATTCTTCTAAATTAACTCCTAAAGCTTTAGCATATACAGGATCAAGTGCATGTTCAGCATCAATAAATGCTGCTCTACCACCTTGTTTTTGTACTTCTGCTACTGCTTGAAGTGCAATAGTAGTTTTACCTGATGATTCAGGTCCAAATATTTCTATTATTCTTCCTTTAGGAAATCCACCTGCACCAAGTGCTATATCTAAACTTAATGAACCAGTTGGTACTGTTTCTACTTCTACTTTTGTATCTTCAGAAAGTTTCATGATTGAACCTTTACCAAATTGTTTTTCAATTTCAGCCATTACTTCTTCTAATGTCTTATCATTTGTATCTGTTGCTTTTTTTGCCATTATTGTATTTCTCCTTTATCATGATTTAATTGTATTATTCTTATTTTTAAAAGTCAATAGTTTTTACGAACATTTGTACTTTTTAATAATTTCCCCAAGTTATTCTTTAAAATAATTATAACATAAATGGTTACTATATCAATTGAAAGGATTTATAATACCCTTCTAATAATATATATACAACATTGGTGTATTAAATCTCGACAAAATAAAAAAAGTTATAATAATTTATAACTTTTTATAACCATACACCGTATATTACACCAAACATAGCAAGTAAGAATCCAGTTACCCAGAATACTTTAACGATATCTGTTTCTTCCCAACCTAATTCTTCAAAATGATGATGTAATGGAGCTTTTAAGAATACTTTCTTATGATATTTTCTTATAGCAATAATTTGTATTAATGATGATAATGTTTCAACAACAAATACACCACCAATTAATGCTAAGGATACTTCATGGTGAGTTAATATAGCAATTGATGCTAATGCTCCACCTAAAGCAAGTGATCCAGTATCACCCATAAATACTTTTGCAGGATGTGAATTGAAAAGCAAGAATCCAATAATTGAACCAACTAATGCAAATGAGAATACTGCAAGTGATTCATATCCTAAGATCCATGAAGAACCAAATGATATAACACCATAAGCTAAGAAAGCCATAGCAGATAAACCACCACATAATCCATCTAATCCATCAGTTATATTAACTGCATTTGTAGTTGCTACAAGTAAGAATAATACAAATAATGCATATCCAAAACCTAAGTCCCAATCAATTCCTAGTAATGATACTTCTAAATGTGTAGTACCACCATTTTTAACATATATAAATGTAAATACACCAGCTAACAATACTTGATAAAATAACTTAACTAATGTTGGAAGTCCTCGATTGTTACGATATTTAATTTTTTTATAATCATCAATAAATCCTAAGAATCCATAAGCAACAAATACTAATAAAACTATTAATAAGTTATGATTCATTACAATAGATCCTCTTAAACATAATAATAATACTATTAATAAAGGTGGAATAATAAATATTAAACCTCCTAATGTAGGAGTACCATTTTTCTTTAAATGTCTTTCATTAATTAGTTTAGACACTGATTGTCTAGCATTCATTTTTCTTAATATAGGTAAAATTATTAAACCTACAATAATAGATATTACTAATCCTAATGTAATACTTAAAATTGATTTAGCTAAAATTAGCATATAACCATCTCCTATGAATATTTTATCATATATAAAATGCAATAATTATAGTAATAATAACTTCTTTACATAAAAAAAGAATGAATTAAATCATTCTTTTTATTATTTATTTCTTCTTCTTGAATTAAAAGCTTTTCTTGAACCAGTTAACTTATAGAATCCAATTGATACTCCTGATGCAGCTAATATACTTGAAATACCAGCTATTAAACCAGGATCCATACCTTCAGCACCCATCTTTTTAATCTTTTGTTCAACTACAACTGGTTGAGGTTGAACAGGTTGTTCTGGTGCTGGTTGTGGTTGTTCTGGTTGTGGTTGTTCAGGTGTTGGTTCATCTGGAGTTGGTTCATCTGGAGTTGGAGGAGTTGGTGGTGTTGGAGGAGTTGGTGTATCCCCTTCAGTTTTATAATCCCACTCATCTTTTAAACCAGGTTCTGGATGAACATCTTCTGGTTTAGCTTCCTCAGCTCTTTCTTCAGGTCCCTTACCAGGATTTTCTACTGGTTGAGGTTCTTCTGAAGGTTTTTCTCCACCTTGAGAATTATCAACAACTGCTTCAGCGTCTTGTGGAGCTGGTCCTTCTTCGCCGCTTTCTTGTTGTTCTATATTTTGTTGTGTATGTTCTTCTTGTTCTTGTTCAGTAATGTCTTCATAAGTTGGTGTACCTTCTTGTGTCCATTCATCAGTTTCATCAACTAAGTCTGTAGCATAAGCGGTAATACCAGCAGCACTTGTTAATTTAGTAGCCATTACTAATGCTACTAATAATTTTTTTAAGTTAGCCTTTCTATTATTCATATATCAACACTCCCTCTTCTATCTATGTAATGTAGAAGTTTCTTCTACATAATAGCCACTTTCATCTACGATACCATCATTAACTTTTATTTTACCATTGATGATACCTAAAACTACTTCTTTATTGTTACCATCACATGTAACAAATTGCATTAATTTTGTATCTGATGTTAATTCAAAACCATCAACTGTTGTATAGCCTTGATTTTTAGCATCAGTTATAAAATCATATACGAATCTTTCTTTTTCATCTTGAGATTCGAAATTTTGAATATGTAAGACTGAATTTGATTCAGAACTTACAGATCTTGCTGCTATTAATTGAACAGCATATCCATATCCATCACTTGTATAAATGATAGCCATTGGATTTTCTTTTATGTAATCTTTATTTTGCATATAATATCTTAAGTCGTGGAACATTTTCGGATAAACAGAATCTTTTTTCATGTTATGTCCATATATAATATTCATATCACTTAAATTATCAAATGATTGACTTAATTTATTATTATAAGCTGATAAGTATAATGTACCAGCAGCATATTTATCTCCAGCGATATTCTTTTTAATGTAATAATCATCCATTACTGCATAATCATTAGCTTCAATACCTTCTTTTAAATATTCTGCTTTACCAGCTTCTACCCAATCTCTTAATCCTTCAACTTTATCTATATTATTTACTGAAGGATGAACAACTGGATAATCTATACTTGTTCCTGGAATGTTAATCCATACTGTATCATCCGATGGGGCTGGATTTAAACTATTTAGGAACTCACCAGTAATCTCATTATTGAATTCATAACCTGAATCATATAAATCAGTATCTATATATTCATGTTTTTCAATGATTACTTCTTCTTCATTTTCATCTATTGGTTGAGTAACTTCTTCAGTACTCTCATAATTACTATTATCTTGTGGTTGTTCTACTGTACTTGCTTCTGTACTTGCTTCTTCTTTTGCATTATCTATATATGTTTGTGTATCTTCTTTAGTCTTTAATGCATCTAAAGCACCAGACTTACATATTCCATATATACCTACAACAATACAAGCACCAGCTAGAATACCAACACTATATGTTTTTAAATTTTTAATACCTGATTTTAAGAAATTCTTTCTTTGAAGACTCTTCTTATATCTTGATTCCTTAGCAGCTATGACTTTTAATTGTTTAGCTTTTTTAGCTTCTTCTTTTTTCTTATTAGATTCTTCTAATCTTTTAAGTCTTTCTGCTTCTTCTTTTTGTTTAGCTAATTCAGCTTGTCTAGCTTTTTCTTTTTTTACTATTTCAGCTTGTTTAATTTTTTCTTTTTTAGCTAATTCTTGTTTAACTAAAGCTTCTTCTTTTTTGATTCTTGCTACTTCTTTTTTAGTAGCTTCTCTTTGTTTTCTTAATTCTTTTAAAGCTTCAGCTTGTCTTCTTTTTAATACACTATCTTGTATGCGTTTAGCTTTAACTATTTGTTTATATAGTTTTTTTCTATCCGCTTTCTTTTTTCTAAGAATCTTAGCTTCTCTTGCAGCAATTATTTTTTGCTCGTAAGCTTTATTCTTAGCAGCTTGTTTTTCATAATCTCTTTGTTTCTTTTCATTTTGTTTTTTTAATTGCTCAATTTCTTTTCTTAATTGATCAATTTCTTTTTGATTATGAACAGAAGAATTTCTTGATATCATAGTGTTTTTATCTACCATATCAACCACACCCTTTTATTCCCTTTATTCAAATAGATGTGATTAATATCAAATAACTACAAATACCAACCATATCCCTTTGAATTGCGTTATATGATACCACTTAACACTACTTTTGTCAAATTACAAGGCCTTTCTATTTAGCTTTGTTTTCCTTCGCTTTTCCGTACTTTTCTTTAAATCCAACTACTTTCAATGTATCAGGATACATATCTAATAGTGGCTTAGCAATTTTTTCAGGATTAATATATCTTCCAATTATCTCTTTTGCTTCATCTTTTGTTATTCTAGCATAATAGGTATCGCCTATACCTTCACATAATTGTTCTAGTCTACTTGTTTCTTCATATATCTTAGATATAGCATAATCAAGAGCTCTATAGTCCTCCATAACCATACTATTAGCTAATAAAGAACATAAATCATTACAAATCATGTATGTAATAGTATTATCTATAATAAAATTAGATAAACTTTCACCTTCAAGGTTTGTTTCAATTTCAGCCATTTTATCTACTATTTTTCCATATCTTTCTACAATTTTACGATTATTTTCATCTTCACTAGATGATATAGCCATTGGTTCTTCCATATTAAGACATTTATCTATCTTTGTTCTTCCAACAGAAAAATAATTACTACCCATAATAACGTCCCTTTCTTAAGTGTTTATACTATCACTTAAGATATAAATAGTCAAAGAAAAAAGACTTAATCTTTCTTTCTTAAGTCTTCTATTTTTTGTCTTAATATTATGTTTGCTTCCATAGGGCCATTCATATCATGTAATAGTAATAATGCATCTTGAAACTTCTCTATAGTAGTTCTTTCTTTTTCTATACTACTATTTAATGTCTCATAGTCGAATCCTTCAACTCTATTATCTTCTAAATATGAATCTATAAATTTCTTAATATCATTAAGTAAATAAATCTTATCTTTATATTCATCTAGTAGTTCTATTCCATAGTAACCAGATATCATATATTTATATGGATCATCATATTTCATATTATCACCTAATAGATATTATACATAATAAAAATAGGTATTTCTACCTATTTTATATCAATATATTTAGTTTCTTTCTTCTTTTCGTCCTTATCTAGAGTAACTGTTAAAGTACCTTCTTTAAATTCAGCATTAATAGATGATTCATCTATATCGCCAACATATACTTGTCTAGTTTCTCTTGATGAGAATGATCTTTCACGATGTAGATATTTTCTATCTTCATGTTCTTCTGCATTTTTAGAAGCTTCAATAGTTAAATATCCATTTTCACAAGAAATCTTAATATCTTCTTTTTTATAACCTGGTGCATCTACTTCAACAACATATTTGTTATCCTTTTCATAGATATCCATTTTCATACCAGTTTGTTTTTCTTTGTGAAAATCGTCCATGAAATCATCGAAGAATATTCTACTTGGTAACATATTTTCACTTCCTTTCTTGTATTACAATTTAAATATAATACTTTAATTAGCACTTGTCAATAGAAAGTGCTAATTATTTTAAAAAAATAAAAGGAATTAATGTAAATGCATTCCTTTTATCTTTAATTTAGATTTATAACATGAAGCATTAGAAGCTATTATCTTTAATGGTATAGCATCTTTTTCTTCATATGCTTTAACTATTTTAACTGAATCTTTACTCTCTAATTGATAATTAGGAGGTACTACTTTACCATTTACTAATATCTTCCATATCTTTCTAATATCGATATCTTTAGCTAACGCATAATCTATAGGTGTTGAACCTAAAGGTAATTCAGTTACTTCTCTATCTTGATCTTCTATATATACCATTTTAGTCAAGACATCTTGTCTTACTGCTTTATTATATTCTGATGGAGATAAATTAGCTTCTTTTAAGAATTCTAATGTCTTATAGAATTGCATGTTTTTAACTCTATCTTGTAAGCTATAATTATTACCTTTTTGTTTTCTTAATTCTTGATATGAAGCAGTAATACCACTTCTATTTACTTTATCCATATTAGATGTTACAAATTGTAATTGCATCATTGAGCCATCATAAGTACGAACTGTTACATGATCTGCTCTATAACCATTAGTTTTAGGTGAAACAATATAATTCTTAGATTTACCTGGTACTATTTCAAATAAAGAAGATATATATTCTTTCATACATAATAATTGTTCTACATCATCTATTATTATTTTAATAGAATATAAATCATGTATTTCACTTAAACTACCATATTTTTGTAATCTTCTATATATACCATATGGATTTTTAATTCTTGCTTCTAGTTTAGGTTCTATACCTACTTTTAATAAAGCCATAATTATAGTATTTAATACTATATCTTTATTATGTTGTTCTTTAATCTCTATTTCTCTAGTTATTTTTATCATTTCTTCATACTCTTTAGGATGAAGATACATGAATGCTAAATCTTCTAGTTCGGTCTTCATCTCATATTCACCGATTAAAGTAGCAATAGGAACATATATATCCCTTGTTTCTTGAGATTTATATATTTGTTTTTCATGTTTCATGTATTCCATGGTTTGCATATTATGTTTTCTATCAGCTAATTTTATTTGAATAATTCTTATATCTTTAGGAATAGATTCCATGATCTTTTTAAGATTAGCTTCACGATTTAATTCAATATCATCATTTTCATTTTTTCTTATCTTAGTTACTCCATCAACTAAGAAAGCAGTTGTATCACCAAATTGTTCTGCTATTAATTGATCTGTTACACCTGGTATATCTTCAACTGTATCATGTAATAAACCAGCACATAAAGTATCATCATCAGAATATTGATTAGCTAGTGTACAAGCTACTGCAACTGGATGAGTAATATATGGTTCACCAGATTTACGTGGTTCACCTTTATGATGAAGACGCTCAGCAAAAGCAAAAGCAGTTCCTACTTTTCTATAATCTTCTAAATCATAACAATCAGCTTGATTCATAGCCTTAATTAAATCTTCATATTGCATATTACTCACCTCCTAAAAAGCACAAAACGATAGTATGTTCTACTATCGATTAATTCCAAATAAATAAGTTTTAACTATTCCATAACAACACATATATATCACCAAAACTTACTAGAATTATATATCTAATTATTTTTAAAGTCAAAAAAAGATAGTATAAACTATCTTATTTATTACATGTAACATTTGGGAATGTAGATTGTAATAGTCCCTTATATGAATTATAATCAGTTGCTTTTTGAATTATTAATTCAATTAAACTAGTTTGATTAGCATATTGAGCTAAAGCTTCTGTATCTAATGTATTATTATCTATAATAAATGTAGCTATAGCATTATTTACATCTATTTTAATACCAGGTACATTCATATTAGCTACAAGATAATCATAGGCATCATATTCTTCTTGAGTACCATAGTTAAGATCATATATTATCTTAATAGTACTTATATTACCTGTAGCATTTACTAAAAATTGATAACTAGCAGTTCCTCTTTCCATAGTTACATCACATTTAGGTATAACATTATCTACAACAGGAACTATTTCAGGAGTTTTTTCTTTAAGTAAATCTTGATTTAAGTAACCAAATATACCTAAACCAGCAAAAATGAATATAAAAATTGACCAAAAGATTACAACTCTAAGATTTACACTTTCGCTCATATCACACAACTCCTATTATATATGTATATTATATTATTTATTTACTATTTTTACAATATACTATTAAACTCTTCTTTAACCTTATTCTCTACTTTAATAACTGTATGAGTTTTAATTGCTTCACTTACAAGCGAATCAAAGTCATATAGTTTTTCATATTCTTCACATAATTTTTTATCAGGATTAATAACAGGATGTTTAGGTACAAATATAGTACAACAATCTTCATAAGGTAATATTGATGTTTCATATGTACCTATTCTTTGAGATATATCTATAATATCTAATTTATCTAAACAAGCAACAGGTCTTATAACAGGTATATCTACAACTGTTTCAATAGCATTCATACTTGTTAATGTTTGAGAAGCAACTTGTCCAATTGATTCTCCATTTACGATACACTTACAATTACCTTGTCTTGCTACTCTTTCAGCTATTCTATACATATATCTTCTCATTAAAGTTATTAAATACTCATGAGGACAATTCTTTAATATTTCTTCTTGTATTTTAGTAAAATTAATAACATGTAATTTAACATAACCTGAATATTCAGATAACTTTCTTGCTAATTCTATTACTTTATTCTTAGCTGCTTCTGATGTATGAGGAGGAGCATCAAAGTATATTGCTTCTATTCTTACACCACGCTTCATAGCTAGGTATCCAGCTACTGGTGAATCTATACCACCAGATAACATTAACATACCTTTTCCTAAAGTACCAGTTGGATATCCACCTATACCTTTTATTTTATCAAAATAGAATAAAGTTTTACCAAATCTTACTTCTACACTTATTAATAATTCAGGATTATGTACATCTACTTTTTTATTATCTAAATTCTTTAATACTATTCCACCTAATTTACGAGATATATCCATACTTGTTAAAGGATATTCTTTATCAGATCTTTTAGATTCAACTTTAAATGTAGTAAATTCTTTATCTTTTAATAATTCTATTAAACGATTACCTATTTCATCTATATCTATAGTTTCTACTTCATATCCTACATTTATTTCATGAATACCAAATGTATGTTGTAATTTATCTAATACTTTATCAAATTCAGTAGTATATATATACATTCTACCTTTATCAGCTTTAACTTTACTATCTATTCCTTCTAATGATGATTCTATATTTTCTTTTAAAGCTTTAATAAAGAAATTAATATTATCACCTTTAGTAGTTAATTCAGCATATTTTATAATTATTACCTTTTCCATATAATCAGTCCTTTAAGTCCTTTAGTATTATAAATAATATAATTAATTATATCAATATATTAAAAAAATAAAAGACATGTTTTACATGTCTTATCCTTTATAGTTTGGACTTAAACTAATAGTCTTATTTACTATATTTGTTATTGAATCATTATTGAATGGTTTTTGTAACATATCTACAATTGCATAATTATTAGTTAATGCTGCAATGTTAGCTCCATCATCTTCACCTGATATAACTGATACAGGATATGATCCAAATAAGTTATTTTGTTTGAAATAATCTAATACTTCATAACCATTTTTAACTGGCATTTGTAAATCAAAGAAACAACCTACTAGTTTATCATCTTTATTTGCTTCAAATAATTTAATTGCTTCATCACCATTAGTGGCTGTAAGTATTTTAAATCTGTCTTTAAAGATTTTAGTAAAGAAATTAATAATAATATTACTATCATCAGCTATTAAGATTTTATAATCACTTGAAGCTTCCTCTTCGATATTACAATCATTTATTATTACAATTTTATATTCACCTTGAGTAATTACATCTATCATATAATTATTAGTGAATTTTTTTACAGTTTCTTTAGTTTCAATTTCATTTATAAGTGATGGATCTATATCATTTATATAGTTAATAAAAGTGTTGTAAAATTCTGGTTGCTCAACAAGTATCTTTCTACCTTCATATTGGATATGATATGATTCATCTTTATTCTTATTAATTAGATATATGTCTTCAATTGTCTCAGCTATAATTGAAGGCAATAACTTTACTAAATCATTTATATCCATACTATTCAACTCCTAAATAAGCTTTTACTACTGCTACTATTCTATTTGCTTCATTAATTAAAGGATTAATATTATTAACGATATAGTTAATATCATTACCTTTAGCAGCCATCTCATGGTTATAGCTCATTTCGGCTAATTGAGTGAATCCTAAATATTTAGAGTCACTTTTTTGGGCATGAACTAAGATTTCATAGTTAACCCAATCTTGTGCATTATAATAATTTATAATGTTATTTATTCTTGTTTTTGATTCTTCTAGGAAATCTTTTAATGTATCATTGTACATTTCCATATCTCCTAATAATTCTAGTCCATGATTAACATCGACACCATTGTTTGTTAAAACTGTTACATCCATCATTATCACCTAATTTAATTATATACTAAAAAAATATAAATTCTTTAATTTTAACAAAACTTTACATTAATTAAGACATATCATTAATTCTATATTTTATATAAAATAATTATGATATAATTTACTTAGAATATGGGAGATGTATATGAAAAGAAATATTAAAACTTTTATTGTTTTATTGTTGGTATTATTAATACCTACAGGATGTATGAAAATTGAAGCTAATTTTACAATCAATAAAGATAAATCAGCCGATTATAGTTTATTAATGCTTTATAATAAAGATAATATGTCAAAGGAAGAATTAGATGCTTTCAATGAACAAAAAGAACAAGGTATACCTGAAGAATATACTAAAGAATTATCAGATAAGACTAGTATTGATTATTATGAAGATGATGAAAGTATTGGATACAAATTATCTACTTCTATAGATTCAATCGATGTTATAACTTCAGTATCAGAAATACCTGCATGTGACTTAATGACTGAAAAAGGAGAAATAGATACAAACCATTATTGTTTCTATAAAGAAAAAGGATTATTCTACGATACATATAAAGCTAAAATAAAAAGAAGCGCTAATATTGGTGATCAAAAACTATCAACATATATGAATAACACTGATGATTCATATGTATATGAAGATGAAGATGGATCATTTGAAATAGATGATTCTTCTATAAATGAAATGCAAGACATGGCTGAAGATATGATGGAAGGTCTTGAATATAAATTTGTAGTAAATACTCCATTCAAAATAATATCTAATAATGCTGATGAAAAAACAAATGGTAAATTAATATGGGATATAATGGATACAACTAAAACAAATGATATTGAATTTGCTTTTACAGTTCCAAATACATTAAATATTATAATTGGTATTGTAGTTGGTATAATAATTGCTTTCTTAACAATATCAGTAATAATATCTTATATATTAAAAGCTAAAGAACAAAAGAATAATAATAACAATAATAAACCAGAAGAACAACCTGAAGAAATAGAAATGCCTCAACAAACAAATGCTAAAATAAATGCACTTCTATCTGAAGATGGATCTGATATAAATAATTTTAATCAATAATAAAAGATGGATTTAATCCATCTTTTTACTTTCTCCAACATATTTAGATTTTTTAGAATCAATTATTTTAAACATTTTACCTTGTCCAATACCAGTTATATTTTTAGATTCAACTATTTTACTTAAACTTACTCTACCAGCACTTCCTACTTTAATAGTCTTTACAAAATTTTCAGTTAATTCATCTAATTGTTTTTTTAATTGTAATCTAGTTTCATTATTAGGAGCATATAGTATTCTTTCATTTATATCACTTATAACTTTATCAGCTATAATTTTATTCATTAAATATATATCACCATCCATAGTAAAGACAATTAATTCATCACCTTTTTCAGCTCCTGTTTGAGTTGGTAAAGATACTCTATTCTTTTCATCTTTAATCATTTGATAAGCACCATATATATTTTTTTCTCCAAACATAAAAATACATCCCCTTTTTCCGAGAATGTATTATAACTTTATTTTAATAAATAAGCAAATATATCTAATGCTAATTTTTCAACATTATGTCTTAAATAACCAACTGATGTATCTACATAGTTATTATGTATTATATGTGTTTTTAGTTTTTTAATATTATCTTTATCGAATTCAACTGCTTCTTTTTGTTCAGCTGTTCTATAAGATTTAATTACATCAGAAGATATCTTACCATCATTACAAATGATAATATCTACTTTTCTTTTACCTAAATATTTATTAATAGCTTTTATATGATCAGATGCCTTGTAATTATCTGTTTCACCAGGTTGACTCATCATATTACATACATACATGATTTTAGCATTAGATTTATCTATAGCTTTAATCATATCTTTATTAATTAGATTAGGTATTAAAGAAGTATATAAAGAACCCATGGATAGTATTATCAAATCTGCTTCTTCCACTTCTTTTAAAACTAAAGGATTAGTTTTACTCTTTTCTTTATAGTATACCTTATCAATCTTATTTTTATATTCTGTAATATTATGTTCACCAATTATAGTCTTACCATCTTTCATCTTGGCACATAAAGTTACATGATCTTCTGTTAAAGGTAATACTTTACCTTTTAGATTAAAAACCTTTGATAAAGATTCTATTCCATCTGATATATTACCTCTTATATTAGATAAAGCAGTTAGTATCAAATTACCTACAGTATGTCCATCAAGATCTGAACTTGTATTAAATCTATAATTCATTAAATCAGATATTAATGGTTCAGTTTCAGATAAAGCAACTATAACCCTTCTTATATCTCCAACTGCAACTGTATTAAATTCTTCTCTTAATCTACCTGTAGATGATCCATCATCACATACAGACACTACTGAAGTAATATCAATTGGAAACAATTTCAAACCTCTAAGCAAAGTTGATTGTCCAGTTCCTCCACCTAATACTACAACTTTTTTATAATTCATATTATTCACCATCAGAGATATTGAATTCTTCTAATGTTCCATCTTCTTTTAATATTTTATTTACTTTTTCTTCTGCAGATGAAAGTTTTTCATTACAAATTTTAATAATATTCATTGCTTCAGTATATTTTTCAATAGAACTATCTAAATCAGCTTCACCATTTTCTAGTTCTTTAACAATATTATCTAAATCTTGCATTAATTCTTCAAATTTCTTTTCTTCTTTTTTAGCCATGGCTAACTACCTCCTTAACTGTTGTTTTTATTTCACCATCTATTACTTTAATTATTACATTATCATCTTTATTAACATCTTTAGTAGATTTAATAGGTTTATCATTTATAGATGATATTGAATAACCTTTCTTAAGTACATTCAATGGATTTAATAATTCTAATTTATTTATATATAATTCCATATTATTCTTATATCTAACTAATAATATATCTTTTATATATCTATTTAATCTATCATATAATCCATCTAACATTTGAGCTTTTACTTCAAATGGTGCTAATGGATTAGATAATACATATGATGTCTTATATTTATCTAATGATTGTCTTAATAGTTTTAATTTATTATTAATAAATTCATTACTTCTTATATTTAATTGATTAATATATGTTTGTAAATCAACCAATGAAGGAACAGACATCTCTGCTGCACCTGTAGGAGTTGGTGCTCTTTTATCTGCAACAAAGTCTGCTATAGTAAAGTCAGTTTCATGTCCTACAGCTGATATTATAGGTATTCTAGAATTATAAATAGCTCTTGCTACTACTTCTTCATTGAATGCCCATAGGTCTTCTATAGATCCTCCACCCCTACCAACTATTAATGTATCTATTTCATATTTAGGATCATTAGCTTCTTCAATCATTTTAACAATTGAGTCTTTAGCATTATCTCCTTGTACTATAGCTGGAAATAAGATTACTTCACATATAGGAAATCTTCTTTTAATAGTAGATATTATATCTGATTTAGCTGCTTTATTAGGAGCAGTAATTACACCTATTCTTGAAGGATACTTAGGTATTTCTCTTTTATGAGATTCATCAAATAAACCTTCAGCTTGTAATTTCTTTTTTAATTCTTCTAATCTCTTAAGTAAATCACCTTGTCCATCTAGTCTCATCTTATTAACATATACTTGATATTGACCAGTTTGAACATAGACTGATATTCTTCCATCAATAAGAACTGAATCACCATCTTTAGGTTCAAAGTCTAATTTAGATGCTGCATTGAACATAACTGCACCTATTCTTGATTCTTCATCTTTTAAAGTAAAGTATAAATGTCCATTTGTTGCACCTTTATAGTTAGATATTTCACCTTTAACATGAACATCTTGGCAAGCATCAACAGAATCTAAAAATCTTTTAATTGATGTATTATATTGAGTTACTGAATAGTATTTAAATTCTTCTTGCATAATATATCATTCCTTACACCATAATTATAACATAA
>CAMPCD010000013.1 GCA_946643435.1 uncultured bacterium | reverse complement strand
AATATAATAATTAATTTTATTAATGTCCTTAATTGGAATCAATTCTCTATAATGACTCCAAGTCAAATGGTGCCCGACTCGGGCACCTTTTTCAATCATTAAATAAAATTGTCTCATTCTTTTAAGACTTGATACATTATAGTTCTTATTTAAATCATTTGATAACTTAAATGAATACTCTCTAATAATACCTTCACCATAGTGCTTACCAGCTGCACTTAATAATCTACCAACTTCGTAGTAAGTGCTTAAATCACTTCTATTAATTGAATATTGTTTTACTGCTCTAGTGACATTATTCTTTATTAATGTATGTTTTATTTCATTATAGTAATTATCTGGCATATTTCACCTCCTTTCAAAGATAAAAAATGGTTATACAAACGCATAACCACACAAAAAAAAGATGGTTATACGACTCATATCATATAACCACTAATTAAATATATTAATAATCTAATATTTTATTGTCAATAAATAATTAATTTTCAATAGTTAAATATTTATTTAATATTCCATTAGCTTTTCTTAATACTTTATAACTATTAGATGATTGATATAAACTATTAGCTGATTCAGCTTTATCATTTATATCTACCATCTTAATATTATCACCTAATAATATTCTTATTATGTGATAATCTGTATTAGGATCATTTCTTGTTTCATTACATAATCTTGATTCTTGTTCATTTAATGATGTTTCATAGAAATAATCTTCACTTGTAGTACTCTTAACAGTATATAATGATACTCTATTTATTGTATTATCATATACAACAAATTCATATCCAAATCCATCTGCTACATCTCTAGATACCCATATTACTTGTTTATCAGCAAATACTTGTCTAATATACTCATTAAACATTAATTCACCATAATTACTTACACTTTTATTAGTACCTTGAATATTATTATTAGCTAATGCCATATTATATTCATATATTATTTGATTTTGATCTTGAGGTATTCTATAATGCCAACTTGTTTTATCACTAGTACTCATATCTTCAAATGTTATTCCTCTACCATTTATGAATGCATCTAATCTAGTTAAGAATTCTTGATCATATAATAAATATGCACAGTTAGTTTCTTGTAATAAGAATAATATAGTTCCCATTAGATCTATATCTTCTGCACCCATCATACACTTAAGTACTTCTTTATCTGCTTGAGGATTCTTAGAGAATCTAAAAGGCAAATTATAATAAGATATTAAATCTTTAAATTCTTTTGGATAACCATCTGTCATTAAAATGATAGCAAATTGAGCACATTGTAATGCTGCTCTTTTATTATATGCATCAAATGCAGCTAAGAATTTAATCATAGCATCATTATCAGTACCATTCTTATATTGAGATACTGTTAATCTAATATCATCAATAATAGTACTATTGGCATAATCATCATTGTTTAGAAATTTAATAACATTATATGCATGATACATATATATACCCCTTTCAATTGCCTATATATTAACATTTATTTAATATTTAAGCAAATAAAAAGAATATCTTTAAGATATTCTTATAACATAGTTCCTAGATTAGAAATAGATTCTACATCTATACCTTTCCATTCATCAATATTCACATTATCTGCTCCAGCAACAGCACACCATTCAATTACATCTACTGTACCATCACCAAATATATGACCATAGTCTGATTTAGCATCTGTTCCTTTAACATCTCCTATTACACATGGTATAGTAGTTCCATTTTTAAGATTAACATTTATAATGTCACCTGCTGCACCAAACTTAGGTGATACTGCAACTACATATCTACCATTTATAGTGGCTATTCCATTTTGACTAGTTTTACCATTATCAGACCACTTTTGATGTAATGCTTGTTGATTAGAACCATCATTCCAATTAATATCATAAGGTAAGTTATTCTTAGTTATACCAGATTGATTAACATCATCTGGTATAGTATTAGTTTTAGTTTTTCTAAATCCTGCTTCATCATATCCATTTGATGTATTAGGATTATGATCATTACCAGCCTTTTTAATATTATTAATTGATTGAGTAGATTGTGCTTTTAATAATTTATCTACTGCAAGTAAATCTCTCATTAATTCTGAGTCATTTGCTTGTAATGTTTTTACTTGTTGAGCTAAATTGCCTAATAAGTTTTTATAGGCATTTGCTATGTCATTTATAGATGTCATTAAATTTGTTTTATTTGTATTCATTACTTCATTATAATCAGTAAATTTATTATACATTTTTTGTAATTCACCATATTTATTACTTATAGTATCTACATTACCTAATATATTTGTAATAAGATCACTTATTTCAGAAAACTTATTTAAACATCCATCATCAGTAGTAGTATCATAAGCAAAGTTACTGAAGACATCTGCTTCTTTTTGTCTTTTAGCTATTGATTCATTAAAGAATACTGCCATGTTAAAACCTCCTTATTATTTGGAAATTACCATGTTGTAGCTATATCTAATTGATTATGATTTGTTTTAGCAAAGGCTCCTGTATCAACAACAATACCAGGGCCTAAACTTGTTTGAACTATACTTCCTCTTGGATGTACATTCAAATCAGCTGCTACCATGATATAGTCACCCATCATCTTACATCCATCTTCTCTTACCCAATAATTAGATGATAAGTTTCCTTCATTACCATGTGCTTTAGCTTCATTATAAATCCATCCACCAGGTTGAGATTGTGCTACAATATTATTCATATCTTTATTATAGTAAGTTTCTTCTCCACTTGGACCTTGGATTCTACCATTAATACTATTTAATACAGTTCCTTCTCCTGTTCCAGGATGTTCATCAGCTCCTTTAGGAACATAACCAGCTTCTCCTGTTCCACCTTTTGGTGCATCAGATCTTCCATCATGGTTAGATGATCCTCCACCATTTATTCTTTCATTAACTCTCTTTTGTACTTCTGCTGGATCAAATCCTGCTTCTTTTAGAGCTTTCTTTCTATCTTCACCTGTACCATATTTACCTTTCATTACATCATCTACTGCTTGATTTATTTCTTCATCAGTTTTAGATGTACTTGTTGGTTGTTGTGCATCACCAGGTGTTACTGCATCATTTTTATTTCTTGTATCTGCTAATTGTTGATCTTGTGTTTGAGAATTACTTATCATTTTATCTATTCCTTCAAGATCAGACATTAATGCTGCATCGTTTTGTTGTAATGCTCCTACTTGTGTTTTTAGACTTTCAAGCATTTGATCATATCCCTTTTTGATAGCATCTATTGAATTTCTTAATCCTGTTTTATTTGTATTCATTGTATCGTTAAAATCAGTAAACTTATTATACATTCCTTGTAATGTTGTATATAATCCACCTATTGTTTCTATATTAGTTGATATATCTGATATTAACTTTCCTACTTCATCAAATTTATTTAAGCATCCTCCATCGGTTACTGTATCATAAGTAAAACCTTCTTGTACTGATGCTTCTTTTGCCATTTTTGCTGCTGTTTCATTAAATGTTACTGCCATATTTCCACCCACTATTCTATTAATAATTATACCAAAATAATGGTCACTATTGTATAAATACCTATTATTTAAGTGTAAAGATTATAACATTTTTTTGTTAATAAACTACTATTTATAAATTAAACAATTAAAAAAACATGGATTACTCCATGTTTAATTATCTGTCTACTTCTTTTGCAGTATTTGCTCCGCCACCGCCACCAACAGCTTTATCTAATGCTTTCATCTCAGCTTGATAACCTGCTTGAACATCTTCTAAACCCTTTGGTACTGGATTATTAATCGAATCTTGAAATAAATCTGAATAACTATAGAAATTATTATTGTTATTTTGAGTCATTGACTCAGGAATTTTTCCTTGTTGTTCAAGATATTCAATATAGTTTCCTGTAATTACATTATTAGTTGAAGGTTGATCAACATTTGGATGTTTTAAATCATAAATAGCTTGTTGTGTTGATTGTTGTGCTGCTTGTTGATTTTGCATATTTTTATAATATTCTGTTTGCGCTACACCTCTATCATGAGCTTCTTGTTGAGCTTGCATCTTTTTATAATACTCTGTTTGCGCTGCACCTCTTTCTTGAGCTTGTTCTGCTGCGCTTTTTGAAGGATTTGTTTCAACATAACCTGCTTCTGCTGCTCCTGCTGCTGAAACTGGATCTGTATCTCTAGTTATTTGAGTTCCTGTAGAAGCACCTGCAGATGCTTGAGCTGCTTCAGTTCTTTCTCTACCTCTTACTTGAGCATCATGTATCTTTTGAGCTGCCTCAGCACTCTTAGCACCATCTATTTGTACATATTGAGCATATTCTGGATCTCCTGATTCCCAAACACCTTTCATCTTTTTGTTAACTATATCTTGAACAGCTAGAGCATCATAACCTTGTTCCTCTAATTCAGCATATCTATCTTTACCATTTCCATAGTTACCTTTTTTAATAATATCATCAGCTATAGCTTCAAGATCACCTTTATTCATATTATCATAACTTGTACCAGATAAATCTTCTTTATTTGCATTAATTTTATCATCATGTTTAGCTGCTTCTTTTGCTACTTGTTCTTTTTGAATATCATTTAATTTATTAAATTCTTCTCGAGAATATCCATTATGAGAAGCCCTAAATGCAGCTTCTAATGACGCATTATTTTTAAATCCTGCTTCAGTACCAACACCTGTAGCTAACATTCCTTGTAATACATCTAAGTCATCCATTAAGTTCTTATCTGTTTTAGCATGTTCTTCTACAGCTTGTTCAGCTGAAGTAATAATATTATTAAAGTACTTAGCTACATTATCAGCTCTTGAATTCATTGTAGTAATTATAGCATCCATTTGTTCTGATAAATTAGTAAATGCATCATATTTTTCTACCATTGTTTTATAATTATCAGATAATTGATTAATAAATCCTTTTACTTCAGTTATTTTAGCATCTATTTCAGTAAACTGATTAAGAACACCACCATTCGATTCATTATCATATGTAAACTCTTGGAACACTGTAGGTTCTTTTATAGCTACTGCTTCAGATTGTTCATAAGTTGCGACATTTTTTTCTGTCATTTTACTTCACCTCTATTATAAAAATTATATCAACTTATAAATTAATTAAAAACTGATAATACAATAATTTACGCATATTTACATTTTGCTTTAATGAATTTTACACTTTAAAATGATTAATTATGCTAGTTTATGGACTTGAATAATATTTATTATTATAATTAAAATAGGTGGTTAGTATGAGACGTGGAAGCATATCTTGGCACGAAGGTGCTGCTTCAAGATTCAATGAACCAGATTCATTTTATGAATTTAAATATGATAATTTAAATAATAAAATATTTGATTTACTGGGAAGAATTGATCATTTAAAAAGAAATATACAAGAAGATACATATGATGTAGTAAGAGCTATTAATAGAATATCTAATTATTATGGTTCTGTAACAGATTACGATGAATATTTAAATGATATGAAACAAGTATTAATGATACGTAATAATGATTTAATAGACACTACTTCAAATGTAGCTAAGAATATAAAGAGTTCAGTATCTAAGTTAGCTAGTAAAGATGCTAAGCTAATGAGAGATTTAGAACTATTAGAACAAATGTTAAGGAAGTGATTAGATGGCTAAACATTATAACTTTGATGGCGTAATGTCAGCTTGTTCTGCTGGTAGCTATTTAAGTAACTCACTTGATAGCTTACAAGATAATGTAGAAGAATTACAAAAATGTATAAAAGAATTAGAAAAACTATATCATGGTATAGGTACTAAATCTAGTATATATAAAGTATATGAAGAAATGTATTCTTCTATAGGTGGAGCTAGTAATTATAATTACTGGAATAATTCAGGTATTTGGAGTGCTATTCAAAATATAGTCTATAAAGCTGATGTCTTATATGATAATGCTGAAAGAGATAAAGCTGAATGGGAAGAAGAACAAAGAAGACTTGAAGAAGAAAGACAAAGACTAGAAGAAGAAAGACGCGCTAACGGATATTATTATTAAAATAAAAAAGTTCACTTAATGTGAACTTTTATTTTTTTATTAAGCTTCAATTGTTATATTCATTGGATCTTGATCAAGTTTAATTTTATTTCCTGTTTTAGATGTATTAAACTTAGGTTCTTCATCAAGAACAAACTTATTACCTGTCTTAGTTAATTTAAAGATTGGATCTTCACTTAATACTATAACTTTATTTGATCTTACTTTATTAGATACAGGATCTGAATCTAAAATAATCTTTTTACCAGTCTTTGTCATAATAGATAAAGGATCTTCATCTAATTTAATCTTATTACCAGTTTTAGCTTTCTTGAATTTAGGATCTTCATCAAGAACTATCTTCTTACCAGTTTTACTTATATAGAATTTAGGATCTTCATCTAATACTATTTTCTTACCTGACTTAGTTTCTACAACAATTGGATCTTTATCAGATACAAATGCATCTACTTCTCCTTCATATGCATATGAATCAGAAGATAAGTTATCACCAGGTTCAGTATCCATAACTATTTTAACTCCAGTATTATTAGCCATCTTAGCTTTATCTATAATACTTTCCTCTATATCCTTTTTATATAATAGTATTTCAGATAACATTACTTCATAATGAATAGAAGCTAATTTAATCTTCTTTTGTTCCATTTCATCTGTAACATTCTTTAAAGCTTTTTCACTTTCTTCTTTTACAGACATTCTAGCATCACTTATTATTGAATGTATTTTTTCTAAATATTCATTCATAAACAATCCCTCTATTCTATCTATTATTTTATCAAGTAATTGTATAATTGTAAATGTTTAACTTTTAATTATAGTTAAATATTATTCAATATAATATAATTAAGTTAGGTGATAGTATGAATACACATACTTATAGAAAAATATCTATCATTATTTATAATAATAAAAGATTCCAAGTATTCATGGATGAACGCAATAGATACGCCTTCTTAGAGTTAGATGAAAATAATAAATTCCACTACCCTAAGATAGAAGATTTTATTGGTTTAGCTAATATCTTCTCTGAAGATTTAGATTCAAAAGCTTATTATAGAAGAGCAATAAAGAGAAAAAATAGATTTGTATTTACTGCCTCTGTATTAGCTGCAACAAGTATTATTGCTGCATCACACTTCTTATTTAATGAATTAGAACAACAAGGTCAATTAGATAATACTCAAGTTACACAAGTAATATCTGTATCTGATGACTATGATAAAGAAAATGAGCTAGTAGAACATACACCTGTTACATATAAGAACGAAGAATTTACTACTACTACAGCACCAACAATAGTAGCAAGTACTATAGATAACGAAGAATATACAGTGCCTCTATATGACGGATATGTACCAAACTACACTCCTAAAACATATACTACTGTAACAGATGATATGTATCGTGAATTTGAAACTGAAATAGATATATATCATTCATATGCTTTAAATAAATTCTTAGGTGAAAAACATATTACACTTGAAGATATAAAAGAAGTTGTTAATCAAAATGATAGTATCAAACCTGAAATAAAAAATGAAATAATTAGACTTGCAGATGCTATGATAAAAACATATCCTGGAATAGATATGAGATTATTTTATGAAAATGTAAAAAGAGTTCAAATAGTATATGAAACTGATGAATCTATTGCTGAACATGGTGATATGGCAGCATGGTTTGATCCAAAAGATACTACAATACATATTAATGAAAATATTGATTTAACACCTGGATCAGAAGACTCAATGATACTTATGCATGAAGGTGGACACATGGCAAGTTTAGGTATTATTGAAGCTGATAATGGTAAAACCATTGTTGCTATTACAAATGATAATGCATATGGTATGGGATTAAGAGAAGCTATTGATGTAATCTTAACTTCTACTCCATTTAAAGATGAATATGCATTCGATGATTTTGGATATCCATTATATACTAATGAATTAGAAGCTATTATCGAAGTAATACCAAACTTTGATTTCACTGTATTAGTTAATCAAGATGTATATAATATTGCTGCATACTTAGATCAAATTAATCCTACTAGCATTCCAGCATCAAGAGCAATTGAATTAATGGATATGCAAAATATTTCGTACTATAATACAGCTGTAAAATCCGAAAAAGATCAATACGATGATATATATAGATATATAGGTGAAACATATTATAACTATGTTTTAAAACCTGATATGTCTTATGAAGAAATACAAGAAATAAGTTATAATTTAAAAGAGAAATTGAATGATAATGTTGGTTACACCGACTTAACTGAATATGATGAAATAGATAAAATATTTGATCAATATATGATAGATAATAATATTATTCAAAACACTAAGACAAAATAAAAAACCATTTATTAAAATGGTTTTTTTATTTTCTTAAAATATTTCTTTTGATTTATGTAATTAATTATTGTCCATTATCATGTGAATAATCGTATTCAGCATTTGTATACATATAGTTTTGTAATTGAGCTGCTGCATATACTTGTTGCCATAAACCTTGTTTTTCATTACCTATATTTGCATATAAATATTGATATTGTTTATAAACAGGACTGTTTTGAGTTTTACCATGATATAATGGTTCACATTCTTCAACTAATGTTCTTAGTTCCTTTAATGCTTTTTGTAATGATTGTAATGTAGTATCTAATGTACCATTAGTATTTGTAAAATCCATTACTGCTTTGTAATCATATTTCTTTTGTGTTTGATCCATGTCTATTCACTCCTTCCGTTATTATTAGTTTGTTCCAGTACCTAGTAAACGATTTAATTCGTCTAAGTCTGTCATTAATGAAGAGTCAACCTTCATGTGTTCTTCAACAGCTTGCTTAGCTGTATCAACTACACCTTTATAATTAGATTGAATAGCATCAGCATTTTGATTCATAGCATTAACAATACCTTTCATTGTATCTGCATAATTTGTAAATGCTTCATACTTATTAACTAAGTCATTATAATTTCCACCTAAGTCTTGGATAATTCCCTTAATTTCTTGAATTTTACCTTTGATTTCTTCAAACTTATTTAATACTCCACCATTAGAGTCATTATCATAAGTAAATTCTTGAAAAACCTTAGGTTCTTTTTCAGCTGTTGCTTCTGCTTGATTATAACTTGCAACTTCCTTCATAACGTTCTCCTTTCAACTGATACTTACCATATCATAATTTAATTATATTCTTTCATAAAAAAAGTGTAAATATTAAACACTTTTATTTACACCTTTATTACACGCAAATACGACTAATATAAAGTATCATTATCTTGATTACGTTTAGCATTATCATACATCTTATCAATCAATTGTCTGCATACATTAGCATTGAACCACATAGTATCTTTTTTATCCATTGTACCAAGTTTATCATATAAGTTTTGATAACATGCATATATAGAACTACTTGAACCATTACCATGATATAAAGGTTCACATTCCTTTATCTTATCGTATAATTTACTTAAGTTATCTTGTAATGATGTTAGAGCTTGATCTAATTCACCACCAGATTGAGTAAATTTTACTACTTCATCATAATCATAATCTTTTTGTGTAACTCCCATTACATATCACTCCTATTATTAATATAATACCATATTATTATGGTATCTATTATTGTATATAGAAAAAGTTGACATTAATAGTATGTCAACTTAGTTCCATTCTTAATCTTAGTTTCACTTATTAACATATTCTTATCAAGTGGAACACCTGTTTTAGAGTTAATAAGTAAACTATCTTCTCTTGGTTCATAATTAGGATATATGTTTTCTTTAATAAGATTATCTAACATCTTACATACATAATATACTGTTTTATTATATGGTATATTAACATCTAATACATATTCAAAATCGGGAAAAGATATTTCACATACTATTTTATATTTCATCTTCTTCTCCTCCTTCTACTTCAGTATATTGAAGTATTTGAGAATAGTATCCTTTACCATTTTCAACAATATAACCCATATTATCAGCAAGAGCATCTTTTATTCTAATATCTCTAGTATTTAATTCAATATACATTTGATTCTCATATGTATTAGCAAGTAATACACCATTTGAATCCATGAATAATTTTTGTAGAGATTTCTCTCTTGATATATCTTTATAATCTGCTAACATATCAGCAAATATGAAATCAAATAAACCAAGTTCTCTAGATCTATCTACTATATTATTAAAGTTATCAAATGCTTTACCTAATACCTTAACTATTGCAGCTGATTCATGGAATACTATAACACTTCTTCTTGGAGCCTTATAATCGGCCTTATTAGCTAATTTAGAATATTTATCATATTCATTATTGATATAAATACATAAGTTATTAAATGTATTAACAATCTCTTCAGAAGGAACATATGTAATATGTTCATATCTTTCAGCTTTCATCATATCATTAGGGTCGAATAAGTATACTCTCTTATCATCTTTATTAGATACAGATTCTAACTCTTTATATAATACTTTAGTATATTCAGTTAATACAAACTTCTTAGGTGCAATTATTAATGTACCAAAGTTCTTTTGTAGATCAAAATATACTGGAGAGATTGTACTCTTAGCATAACCAACACATATTCTATTTAATGATAATTTATTCTTATCAATATTATCATATGTTAATGTTCTTGGTATTACAGGAATTCTAGCTGCTTTAATCTTATAGTATGCAGCTAATTGATCACATATTTGTTTAACAATTTGTTGTAATTTATCTTCTTGATAAACCTTAGCTGATTGGAATTCATAACAAGTATTATTAATTTCTAATAAACCTCTACCTTTATAATCTTTAATAAATAATCCTTTAGCTTTACTACCATAGAATAATGAATAATCATCATCAGACAATTTTAAGCATATCTTTTGATTGAATGTATCAAGTACTTTACCTTTAACTGCATTCTTATCAACTGATGATATAACAAATATAATTCCATATTTAGCACATTCTTTAAAGATAGGTAACATATCATCAATTTGGTCTGGTAATAACTCTTTTAAGTTATCAACATTGTTTATTACAAATACCATGACTGGGTCTTTTTTATCACTATACTTAATATATGATTCATAAGTACCACCAAATTCACGATATCTCTTTCTTCTATCTTTATACTCTTTAGTAGCGAATCTAAATGTATTCTCAATTAAATCTATATTATTTTGATATACTACTCCACCTACATGAGGAGCATTCTCAAACATAGCTAATGTTTCAGCACCAAAGTCCATTAAGTATAATGAAACTTCTTGAGGTGTATAACTAGATATTATTGAATATATCATTGATTGTAATAATTGTTCCTTACCTGAACCAGATACACCAGTTATGTAAGTATTACCATTATTTAAGTTCAATTGTAATAATGATTGTTTTTGTTGATATGGATTATCATATTCACCAATAATTGGATTAATTACAAAAGGAACTCTACTAAATTCATATTTCTTCTTTAAATTATCTACATATATTGTTTCAGGAATAGGATCTAACCATAAAGGTCTAATCTTATATTTTTGACTCTTAGCAACATCAGATACATAAAGAATAATATTTAATAATTCTTCACCATGTACTTTTTGCATACTAGGATCATTTTCTACTGTTGGATGATATTCAACTGCATTAATGACTTCACCTAAATCATTTAATAATTCAACTGAAGTATCAATCTTCTTTTTAACAATTGAAGTTGGTTGATATTTACCACCAGAATAAGCTGATTGTCCTAAAGCAAAATATTCATTCATACCTACTTGTAAGTAGAATGCACCTGTTTGCTTTAAATAAGCAGCATCATCACATTTAATCATATCTTTAGAATCAGATTTATCTTGAACTCTTAAACATACTTTAAATCTTGAGTTAGACCACATTTGTTCATCTACTACACCTGCAGGTTTTTGTGTTGCAAGTATTAAGTGAATACCTAATGAACGTCCAATACGAGCAATAGATACTAATTGGTCTAAGAATTCAGGTTCTTGTGCTTTTAATTCAGCAAACTCATCTGAAATAATTAATAAATGTGATAATGGTTCATCTAACATACCTTTTCTATAGTATTGTTGATATTTATAAATATTCATTGATGAATCATTTAGTTTTTCTCTTGCTTCATTAAACATTTGTTGTCTTCTCTTAGATTCAGCTTCTAATGATGCAAGCGATCTTCTTATTTCAGATTTATCTAAGTTTGTTATAGTACCTACTAAATGTGGTAAATGCATACCTGTTTCTTTATTATCAAATGAACCAGCTAAACCTCCACCTTTATAGTCGATAAGTACAAATTGTACTTCTTCTGGTGAGAAGTTAACACATAAAGATAAGATATAAGTTATTATCCATTCAGATTTACCTGAACCAGTTGTACCAGCAACTAAACCATGAGGTCCATAAGCTTTTTCATGAATATCCATATTAAATAATTGACCTTGTTGATCAATACCTACAGGTACTGCAAGGGAATTAACAGGATTATTAGAATGCCATCTATCTAGTGAGTTTAATTGTTGTACATTACCTACACCATACATATCTAGGAATCCTACAGATTTAGGAAGTTCATGTTTATCTAATGGTATATTAACATAGATATTAGCTAATTCTTTAACACACTCTTCAACATTTATATTTGTATTAAAATCTGCTTTAAATTGACTTTGATTATTAGCAGTTAAATTACTCTTGAATAAACCAGATGTTTCTTCAGATATATGAATAAATGTTGAACATTGACTTGGTAAGTTAGCTATTCTATTATGTTTAATTATCATAGAGAATCCTAAGTTACCAGGCATATTTAATACAGATTTAATACCTTCTAAGTTTCTTGTAGATTCTATATCATCAGTAATAATTAGGTAATATGGAGCAAAGCTTCTATAAATACCAGGTTCTCCTGCACTATCACCTACAGCTTCTAATCTACCTTTAATAACTGAATCTATATATTGAGATAATTTCTTTTTATCTTCAGTAGTTGAAGCAATAAATCTAATTTGATGTTGATTATCCCAACAATAAGGTGAGAACTTCATGTATTCCCAATTAGATTCATTCTTTTCATTAGTAAATATTACTATCTTAAGTTCACTATAAATATGGAATGTCATTATTTGTAATAATAAACTTTCAAAGAATGTTCTTAATAAACCTGGATTACCAATTATAGCAGATATTCTATTTTCTAGGAATGATGTATCTAATGGCATATCAGGTATATATTTATATTTATTAATTAAAGCTTTTACTTCTTTAGTTAACATTGTATCTTCAGTACTATAATCTTCCTCTTTAAAATCTATTGATAATAAAGGTGGAACATAACCAGTACCAATTCTAACTGTTAAGAAATCATTATCATTTAATGTTTTCTCCCATAGATTTCTTTTTCTACCATATATTATTTGTTGGCACATATCTAATGATACATTATTTTCAATCATTATTTGTTTTTGTGCTTCAACTATTTCATTTATTTCTTGTTCTTTATACTCTAAGTAATTCTTATATCTTTTAATTCGTCTAGCTTTTTCTTTTCTCATCTCATACTTAGTATATCTTCTAGTTAGGAATGGCCATAGTAATGATGAAATCATAGTAAATAAAGATAAACCTATACTTGGTAGTATTGTTTTAAAATCAGTATTATTAGCTGCTGCCGACATAATTGTTTGAGACATAGTAAATACTGATGTAACCATCATTGTCATTTGTGGACCAACAGTTAATATTGTTGGTGGAGTTCTACCTTCTTCTGTTTGAGGAGGTGGTACTAATGATATTGATTCAGTAGTATTTTGAGTTCTAAATCTTGGTGATCTTAAGAATTCATCTTCTTCCTTAAATACTTCCTCTTCTCCTTCTTTTATAAGTGCATCTTTATTAACTTCTTTAACTATTCTCTTCTTTGTTTCAAAAGCTGATGATGAAGGAGTTAACTTTGTACCAGCTAATAAATTAGATATAACTATAGTACTACCTATTGGTACTACTTTTAAACCAGCAACAAAGATAATATCACCATGGTTAACTCTTTTTCTTTTAACAAGTTTATCATTAACATATACGAAACCATCAATAGTCTCTAAATACCATGAATCATTTTGATAAGTTAATTTATATTGATTATTCTTCATATATTGTGAAGAATAAACTAAATCATTAGATTCTGATTTACCAACTGTTATAACATTCTTTTTAACTTCAAGTTCAGTTGTATTAGGTACATATGATAAATAGAAATATAATTGTACTATTTCTTTAGTAATAGTATTAGATAAATTTAATACACTATATTCTTTAACTTCTAATTCATTAACTACTTCACCTGAAGGAGTAGTAATTGATATATTTGTATTAGTATAGAAAGTACACTTACTATCTTTAAAGACTATATTACCTAATACATTACCTTTAGTATCATGGATAATATAGTTACTTCCATCAGAATATGATATATGTCTACGTAATATAAGATTGTTTTGTAAAATTGCTATTATCATACTACCATTCCCTATTATATAAATTATAACATTTATACTACTACTAAACAATATCTTAATTATGTAAAATGATTGTTATTTTTAAGCCTTTTAATATCAATAAAAATTGTAATATGTTATCTTATTATTAGGAGGAAAATCATGATAAATGAACAACCAATAGTTAATAATGAACAACCTCAAAATGATGGTGAAGAAAAAAAGAAAAGTCTTAAAACAAATAAAAAAATAGTATTATCAGAAGAACCAGTAGTATTTAATATTCCTGTAGTAGAAGAAAATCCTGGTGCTTCTATAGTAATGAATCAAGAACCTGGAGGAACAGAAGAAGCTACAACTTCTTCAATGCCTACAGAACAATCTGGAAATATTACTTTTTAGTCTATATATTCATATATATAGATTTTTTTTATTAATTAATATAAAATATATATAGAATAGAGGTGGTAAGATGGAACAGTTTAAAGAAATAGTTAAACAAATATATGATGGTGAAATAAACCTTGGAACAATACATGCTTACTTCCATGATATATTTATGAAACTCTTACCCTTCTTAATAATTTATACAATTATATTTCTTATATCTTTCTACTTTATTTTAAAGAAAGAAGGAAAGAAACCTTGGTATGCATTTATACCATTCTATAATATGTATTTATACTTTAAGATAATTGATTTACCATTTATTCTATTCTTTATTCCTATCTTAAATGTATTTACTTTAATACTTGCTCCTTATAATTTAGCTAAGGAATATTCTTGTAAAGAATGGATGAGATATTTAGCTGTATTATTCCCATATGTAATAATACCTTATATAGCTTTTTCAAATTTACAAAATAGAAATAAAAAGATAGAATTTAATTATTTAAAATTTGGTAAAGATATAGATAAATTAGAGAATGAATTAAAAGTTATAACTGATGATAACTATGTAGAAGATGGTAGAAAAGTAGTACCATATAAAAAGACTAAAGATGTTAAAAGTAAGTATAATCAAATGATAGATTCATTAGTATATACTACTAATGATGATGAATATGTTGAAGATGATGAAAATACAGAATATAAGAAATTAGATATGACTGAAATTCTTGCAAGAGATAATAATGAATTTGTAGATCTAGAAGATGATAATAATCAATTAGATATTTATGAAATAGATGATTTAGATAAAGATGTACAAATAAATAGTAATAAAGAAGTTAATATTGAACAAAATATTAAAGATTATAAAGAACATGGACCTTCAATTAAAGCTATTGCTTTTGGTGGTACAGATACTCATGAAAACATGACTGAAGATAAGAATAAAACTTTAACTTGTCCTTACTGTAATTCACCACTTGCTGGTTCAAATGGAACATGTCCTGGATGTGGTAAAGATGTATCAAATATAGTATTTGAAAAAATAAATGTTGATAAAATAAAAGATGTAGGTTAATCTACATCTTTTTATTTATCTAATTTAATAATTAATTCTAATGCTTTAGCTAATTGATTATCATTTTTATCAGTTGGTTCTTTAATATACTTGTCAGATAATTCTACTGTAACAGATGGTTTAATACCAACTGTATCTATATTATTATGATTAGGTGAATACCATAGACCTGTAGTATATTTTATACTTGAAGAATCATTTACCTTTGATACTTCTTGTATCTTACCCTTACCATATGTATTAGTTCCTACTGTAATAGCTCCATATGATTCTTTTAAAGCTAATGTTAATAACTCAGCTGATGAAGCAGTTGAACCATTTACTAATACTACTATAGGATAAACTCTACTTTCATCTGTACTTGAAGTAATCTTCTCTTCTTTATCTTTTTCTTTATATGAATATATTAGTTTACCCTTCTTTAAGAATAGCTCTGCTATATTAGTTGCTTGTTCTATATATCCACCACGATTACTTCTTAAATCTATTATTAATCCACTTATATTATCTTTTTCTAATTCTTCTAATGAATTCTTAAATTGTGTGAAAGATGCAGATGTGAATGATTTCAAATAAATATAACCATATTTCTTATCTTCATTTGTTAATAACTTAGTACTTACTACTGGATTATCTATATCAGTTGTACTTACATTGATTAATACATCATCACCATGTCTTTTAACTACTATAGCTAAATCATTATGATCTTTAATATAAGAAACTACTTCTTCTAAATTATCAGTAACTTCTAAATCATCTATCTTAACTATTTGATCATCAACTTTTAATCCTGCTTGGTCTGCTGGTGAATTTTTAAATACATTATAGATAGTAATCTTTTCATCCTTCTTTTGTACTACTACACCTATACCTTTATAAGTACCATCTAATTCATTATTTAAAATATTAGTTTTATTTTCATCCATATAAACAGAATAATTTTCATCTAAGTATTTCATCATTCCATCAATAGCTGAATTAGCTAATTCTTCTTTATTAACATCTTGATAATATCCATTTACTATTTGATTATATACATCTTCTATAGAATTAGATTGTTTATTATTCTTATTATATTTTTGAAATAAAGTTGTTCCGATTATTGATAGTAAAGAAAATATAATTACAACAAATATCATATCAATAAGATTAAACTTTTCATCATTCATTTTATTAAATATGTTGCCTATTTTCTTCATCATAACCACCCTACGGTAATTATACCATATATTAAAAAAGAATGGATATATAATTATCCATTCTTATGAATAAAATGCTCTGAATGTCATATTTCCATTTGGAGTTACTTCATCACCAGGATAATATTCTCCTACGAACTCGCCATCCTTTTGAAGTCTCCAATATAAGAATTTATGTTCACTATTCTCTTTAATAGATGGCATTACAAACGATTTTCCCTTTTCAACTTTCTTAGAGAAATTTGTATAGCCATTTGAAGTTCCATACATACCGCATTCAAAACCTACACTCCACTTATCAGCAGAAGTTGTAATAACAATTGGAACTGTAACTTTTCTTGTAATTATTCTAGTAGTTACTGTTGTTGTAACTTTCTTAGTTGTCTTTTTAGTAGTTGTCTTCTTAGTTGTTGTTTTCTTTGTAGTCTTATTTGTTGTTGTAGTTTGTTTAGTTGTTCCTGTTGTTGTAGTTGTTGTTGTAGTAGTTTCAACATTAGCTGTTGTTGTACTTGGCTCTCGATTTCTTTCTTCTTCTTTAGTTAAGTCATCTATAAATGTATAGATTGAATCACTTTTACTATTACATATTAAATATGATTTTACTCTATACTCATTATCTAATCTTAATAATTCTATATATGATTCATTCTTATCACATACATGTTGGTATTCATCTTTTAATTCACCAACTAAATCTTTTTCAATTAATTCATTTAAAGTTAATTTCTTAGTTGCTCCTACTTCCATAGTAGAACCATCTTTAAAATATTTTAATGCAGCATTTTGCATACTATTTAAATTGGCAGACATATTATTAGTATCTAAATATCTTTTTGTACTATTAAATAACATACCTAATAGTTTGTATGTTAATACAAAAACTAATACGAATAATACTATTCTTAAAATAATCTTTATTAAATTAGTTTTCTTATCTTCTTGATACATAATAATCCCCCTAACTCAAATGTCTAATATATTATATACTTCTATTCTATTTAATGCAAATAGTACACTTAATATGTGTACTAATTACATAACAATAAATGTTCCTGTTAATGTACCTTCAGTAGCTGAAGTCCACATTCTAGCTTCAATAGTTTTAGTAGTATAAGGATTTAATACTTCACTAGATAATACAAAATAATAATATTGAGTATCTTCAGTATATTTCATATCAGATAAATTATATCTTTTATTATCTAATGAGATCTTTAAATCTTTATAATTAACTGTAGATGTTTTAGCATATACATATACTAAATTATATTTCTTTTCTTCTTTTGAAGTATTTCTTAATATTACTTCTTTTGGTTTTATTGTTTCATATTCATCATCTGGTATTGTAGTAATAGTATCAAAACCATCAAATGTTAAAGATATATACATATCTTTAAAAGAAGCAGCAATCTTTTCTCCACCTTTTGAAGATGAATTATTCCATAAAGGAATAGATATAATTACTATAGCAATTACTATAAAAATATGAGTAAATAACTTCTTAACATCAACCATAAATAAAACCCCTTTTCTTTTATTTATTGGCTAATATTATAGTAAATTATATATAAAAAGTCAAAAATAATAGCATACGTTTGTATGCTATTTAACTGTATTAATTATATCCATCATAACTGATGTATTTTCTTCAGTAAGATTAGATCCCATCATTATAAAACCAACAACTACTGATTTACTACCTTTATTGGTTAAAGCAAAGCCCTCCATATAACCACTTACCCTTGGTTTATTAGATAAAGCATAGTATATTAGTTTTCCATGTAATCTTTGATTCATTAAATTAGTATAATTTGATTTAGATAACATATCATTTACTTGTTGTTCATTAGAAGAATTAACCGATATATTACTATTTTGAATACCTATACAATATTGTTCATTACTATTACTCTTATTAGTAATACATACTCCTGTAGCACTTTGAGTTGGTGCAACTGTTTGAGGAATATTACCTATAGTATAACTATAGCCAAATGGAACAGTTACTTTAAAATCACCAGCATCTACTTCAGTTCCATTAGAGCTTACTGGTTCAGTAGTTGTTCTATTATAATTAATTGTAGTAGTACTACTTGTAGTTTTAGTTGATGTAGTTGTAGTAGTAGACTCAAACTCATCAAGTGGTAAATCAGTAATAGTTGGTCCTTCAGTAATTGGATTATATAGTAAATAAGCACCATATCCAATTATACCTAATAAAGCAGCTATAACTAAAATAGATACTAAAGATCCTATTAAATTATTTTCTTTAGGAGCTTCTGTATCTTCATGTTTAGAACTTCCACATTGAGGACATTGTAAAAATGCACTATCATACTCTGCTCCACAATTCTTACATTTAAGCATATAAACACTCCTTTACTTATTAATAACTGTTGCTATATATGCATATCCACCTAATAAACCAAATATAACCAATATTATAAATAATACTGCATCTATCATTAAGAAAGTTCTTGCAAAGTTTCTTCTATTTATATTAATATTCGATAAAGCAAATATAACATTAGGTATTAGACCAATCAATGGAATTGAAAACAATAACATATATCCAAAATATTTAATTGGACTAATAGGTCTATATTCTACTGGTAGTTTATCTATATTCATCATGTTTATCATCATCCCTAGTATTTATATTATAAGATAAAAAAAGTGATATTAAAATCACTTTTTATTCATTTTATCCGCTTTTTGAATAAGGGCTCTTATTTTTTTATCTCTTTCTTGTTCATCTTTAATATTCTTAACTTTCTTTCCATCTACTTTAGTATCAATACTATCTAATTCTTTCTTAATAGATGAAGCTTTCAGAATCTTCATAACATCTGAGAATACTATTATTACTGCAGGTATTAGTATTAATAATACCCATCCTAATTTAGATGATACAAAGAATTGTACTTTACCTAACATAGGCATTTTAAACACATATTTACCTACTATATTATCAATAGTTATTTTACCAACATCAGGAGAATTATTATTATCTCCTTTAGTTTCATAATAAATAGTATTATTAACTATATATTTTTTATATATTCTATGAGTAATAGTATATCCATTTGTATCTATAGCATCCGAATAAAAAGTAATAATATCTCCTACATTAAGTTCATCATTATTATTAACCTTTTTATCAAATATTACATCATATACCATGATATTAGGTTCCATAGATGGAGATACTATAGTAAATAAGCTAAATATTGGTTTTGTTTTAGTCTTTTTAGCATATGCAGATGTAGCAATATAGAATACTAAAAACATTGCTATAATAAAAAGCAACACTAAAAAAACATATGATAAAACCATGAATATATTAAAAGCTTTATTATTACCCTTTTTATCCATATGAATACTCTCCTATAATAATTATATATCAGTTTATATTACTTTTGGTTATTTTTTCAACAATCTTATATGTATACTTACATTTAAATAATAAAAAAAGACGTATTAACGTCTTATATCTTTCTTATTTAAGATATCTTCTTTAGTATCTATTTCAGTTAATCTACCATCTATCTTAACTATATTACCTATTACATATTCAGGTTTAATATAATATCGGCCATCTTCTTTATAGTATACATCTTCAGGATTGATAGGTTCATAATCACTATTTAATAGTTTGGTTGGAATAGATACAAGAATAATAGAATCATTTTCATGCCATGAACCAACTAAATTACCATATCCTGACATGCCTAATAAAGTAGTTAATGTTGTACCTAATGGAGGATAATCGTTATTTATTGCTCCATCGAAAGCATTTGTGTGACCATCATTTCTTAATCCTTTTTCCATGATTGAAGTAAGTGCATCCGATGTATTATTCTCATCTAAATACAATTTAGTTCTATGAATGAAATAAGTATTATCAGGATCATAAAAGAAGGAATCTAAATGTTTCCCAATACTTAAATCTATCATTGCATCAGAATCCATAGTATCAGCAATACTTATAAAAAATGATAACACATCAGCAGCATGATGTTTATCTTTATATCCTAATGCCTCTTGTATTCCATTTTGAATATATTTAGATTCCATGATTGAAAAAATACCTTCACTTCTCTTTTTATTAATATATTCATTGATTTGATTTAATAGTTTTTTCATCTTTATACTATCAAACATGTCATCACCTATTTTCATTGTAGCATAAAAAAAGACCTTAAAGGTCTATTTTGTTGCTTGATATACAGATACTTTAGCATCAAAGATAGCATCAGGTGCTACTTCAATTCCATCTGCTACATAAATATTAATTGTATAAGTATGAGTTGCTCCTGTTGGAATTGGTCCAGCAAATAATCCTTTACCTACAATAATATTATTAGCTCCTGTTGGAATATTTACTCTTTCATCTACATTAGGAATAATAGTTCCATTGTTGGAATCATTATTAGATGAAACTGTATAAACTAATTGATTATCAGCAAATGTATTATTATTAATCTTTAAATCTACTTCATAATTTAAGTTAGATGATCCATTTATTAAACCATTAACAGTAAATGTTTTACTAGCTACTAAAGTTCCACCTACAGCAGATCCAAATTGAATATTTGAATTATCTTGGTATTCAATTGAAATAGTACCATTAGTTACTTCAATTGTAGTCTCTGCATCTCTACCATTAATTGTTATATTAAAATAGGCAAACGTTGCTCCGATGACTGCCACTAATAAAGTAGCAATAGATATAATTGTTAATAAAATCATACTCCCCTTGTTGTTATTTCCCATGTTCAACACTATCCTTTACTTTCTATATAAATCATAACAAATAATGCCTTTATATGCAATAATTTTCATTAAAAATACCACGATTATTCGTGGTATTTCTTTAATAAAACTTTATATAAAATTATGAATGAAATAAATGTCATTATAACAGATAAAATATAAACAATATTATAATTATCTATAGTAAATATAAAGTAATACATTGAAGTAAATAAGAACCCTAATAAGGATGTAATAAATATCACTTTATTCTTACGTGTTATAGCAATAAAGAAAGCATATATGATAAATAATACTATTATATATTTAGAAGATAATAATAATACCATATTAATTATTCCATATATAAATAATA
>CAMPCD010000012.1 GCA_946643435.1 uncultured bacterium | reverse complement strand
GATAATAATTGGAATTACTATACTTACTAATTCATTTGTTTTAGTGATACCATACCAAATGAATAATAATATTATTACTATCATCATTATATTATAGAAAACATTTAAAAGATTTTTATGAATACTTTTAAATATATATCTAACTACAATATAAAAACTTAATACACCTAACATAACAAATAAAGAGAATGTTAATTTATTATTAACAATATAATCTATATAGCCACTTATAAATACTGCAACTAATGAAAAGAAAGCAATAAACTTTAAAACTATATCAACTGTTTGATTCTTTAATTTAGGATATACTGAATTACTTTCACCTTTTATTTTAGCTTGGCATATAGGACAAACTTTTTCATTAGTATTAATATCTATATCACATTTATCACAATGTTTCATTTAAACCACTTCCGTATTAATACTTATATCTACACCATTTTCTTTTAAGTATCTTACATAATTTCTAACTACATTATTATATTTAAATATAGATGATATACCTATACATAAATCATTTTTATTAGATACTATAGTAAATTGAAAATCACTTGTAGATGTTAGTGCTATTACACTTTTAACATATTTTTCTGTTTCTTTATCAAATTTAACTGAACCAACATTAGATAAGTTAGTTGTTCTTAATTTTGAAGTAAAACTTTCTATTATTCTCATACCTATTTCTTTAATAAATAATGGTAACATTCTTGCAGCTATTAATTTTTGGAAAGATACCATCTTATTAGTTCTTGATTCTAACTTTTCTATTGTTAATCTATCTTTCATTTCCATATTAACTACTTTAACTATTTCATCGAATTCTAAGTTACCTTTTGAAGGCCTAAAATCTATAGCAATCATACCAAAGAAATTCTTTAATGAATTAGAATTATAGAATCCTCTTAAATCTACAGGTATTTCTATTTTAATTAATTTATCATAGTCAGATACTTTATATTCTTTTAATATAGAATAAATAAGTACTGATACTAAATAACCTGTTAAAGAAGTATTATACTTATGAGCTAATTCTAAAGTTTTACTTAAATCAGAATGTACTTCATAAAATCTAGTAGTATCTTTTAAAGCAGGTGCTTTATAATGATATATATTTTTACGATGTGCTACTTCTTTTTCAGACTTTTTAAAGTATTTATCATATGAATCTTCTACTCTATCTAATTCAGATGAATTATTATCTACTTTAATATTCTTTTTATAATGATATTTAACATAGTTAGATACTAATAATTTAAAGAATTCTAATGCTCCTCTTCCATCAGATAAAACATGAGACATCTCTAAATTAATTCTATTCTTATAATATGTTACTTCATATAAAAGATCATTATCATCATATATTATACGATGACATATTGGCTTACTTTCTTGTTCTACTTTTATATCTTGAGATGATTCTTCAAGGTAAAACCAGAAAAAACCACTTTTTAAAGTAACATGAAAGTTAGGATATTCTTTTATAGTTTCCTTTAAAGCAATTAATAAATAATGTTTATCTATTTCATCTTTTAATTCACACGAAAATCTAAAGACTGTAGGTCTTTTTTTAGTTCTTAAAGATGCATAGTAAAATGCTACATTATCTAATTTATACCAATTTGTTTCATTCATATTAATCACTAATAATATTATACCTTATCAGGTAATAATTTATCTACATAATTTAACATTTCTTCCTTTGTATAAGGATGATAACTTCTCATCCAAAGTTTAAACATATTAACTAATCCACCTAAATAATAATCAACAATTACTTCTATAGGAATAGATGATTCAAATCCTTTTGATTTCATATCTTCAATAGCTTGATCTCTTAAAGTTTCAAGTACCATATCAATAGCAACTGAATTCTTATTACTATTTATTATCATATGATATAATTCTTTATTTTCTTCTACTTCATCTAAAAATAAAGATATAAACTTAATAAAATATTGTTTATTAATTTCTTGAATATCATTTTTCTTAAATCTAGTTATTAAACTATTCTTTAAATCATTAATTAGAGAATCTAATAATTCATATTTATCTTCAAAATGAGCATAGAAAGTTGATCTATTAATCATAGCTTGATCACATATTTCAGATACTTTAATCTCTTCAAATGATTTTTGAGCCATTAAAATCATTAAGGCATCATATATATTTTTTCTAGTTTTTATTACTCTTAAATCTGTTGCCATATTTAATCACCAGTTAATAAATTAACTCTTTTTACTACAAAAATCAATATATCATACATTCTGTTGCTTATTTATACAACTGTATTAAACAAAGTGTTGTTTATCTATACACTTTAATACTTTTGATAATGAAATCACACTTTAAGTTGTTTTAAAATGTATGTGTTGAAAGGAAGAGATTTATGAAAAAAATATCAAATTGGATAGCTAATCATTCCAAATTAATATTAATAATAAGTTTATTGTTGGTAATTCCTGCAATAATAGGTTATATTACTACTCGTATTAATTATGATGTATTAGTTTATTTACCTGATAACATTGAAACTATTGAAGGTCAAGATATATTAACAAATGACTTTGGAATAGGTGCATATGCATTTGTATTATCAGATAAAGATAATCCTAAAGAATTAAAAGCTTTAGAAGAAAAGCTTAAGACTGTTAACACAGTTAATGAAGTAATATCTATAAATGATGTTACAAATGGTTCTATACCATTAGAGATGTTACCAAATGATATAACTGAAAAGCTTAAAAGTACTAAATCAACATTAATCATGGTTACTTTAAGTGATTCTACTTCATCAGATGTAACACTTTCTGCTATTGAAGATATTAGAAAAATAGTAGGAGATGCAAATCAAGTATCATCCATGTCAGCTATGGTATTAGATACAAGAGATTTATCTAATAAAGAAATAGTAGCTTATGTAATTATTGCTGTATTATTTGTAATACTTATATTAACATTTGCAACTGATTCTTATATTACTCCACTTCTATTATTATCTAATATAGGATTAGCAATTTTATATAATATGGGATCTAATATAATGTTTGGTGAAATAAGCTATATCACTAAAGCTATATCAGCTGTATTACAATTAGGAGTTACCATGGATTTCTCAATATTCTTATATGATAAATATAGATATTTAAAATCAAAAGGTAAAACACCAGTTGAAGCTATTGATGAAGCAATACAAGAAACATTTAATTCAGTAACTGGTTCATCATTAACTACTATTGCTGGATTCTTAAGTTTATGTGGTATGTCACTTACACTTGGTAAAGATATAGGTCTTGTCATGGCTAAAGGTGTATTGATGGGATTAATATGTGTTTTAACTATATTACCTTCTCTATTAATAATATTTGATAAAGTAATTGAACGTACACATCATAAAATAATATTTCCTCAATTTAAACTACTACAAAATATAGCATCTAAACATTATAAGATTATTACAGTTATTGCAATAATATTATTAATACCATTTATATATGGTAATAATCATGTAAATGTATATTATAAATTAGATGAATCATTACCTGATACCTTACCTTCACAAGTATCTAATAAAGAAATAAAAGAACAATATAATATTGCTTCTCCTGAATTTATATTAATAAATAAAGATATTAAAGGTAATCAATTAGATGAATTATCTAATGAACTAGAAAACCTAGAAGGAATAGATATGGTATTAACTCCAGGTAAAATTGAAACTCTTGGTATACCAGATTCATTTATTCCTGATAAGATAAAAAATATTTATAAAACTGATAAATATCAATTAATTATTATTAACTCAACATATGATGTAGCATCAGATGAATTAAATAATCAAATTGATAAAGTAAATGAAATAATAAAGAAATATGATGAAAATAGTATATTAGCTGGTGAAGGAGCATTAACTAAAGATTTAATTAAGATATCTAATCATGATTTCAATGTAGTTAACTATGTATCAATTGCAGTTATATTCTTAATCATGTTATTTGTTCTTAAATCAGCAAGTTTACCATTTATCTTAACTTTAGTAATTGAAATGGCTATATTCGCTAATATGGCATGGGCATTCTATACAGGAGATAAATTACCATTTATTTCATCTATAGTTGTAGGTACTATTCAATTAGGTGCAACAATAGACTATGCAATATTAATGAGTAATACATATTTAAATAATAGAAGAAAAGGTAAAAATGTAGATGATTCTATTAAGAATACATTAGGTGCAGTAACACCATCAATTATTATGTCAGCATTATGCTTCTTTGCTGCTACATTTGGTGTATATGTCTACTCTGATATAGATATGATTGGTTCAATATGTGAACTATTATCTCGTGGAGCTATTATTAGTATGATTACAGTTATCTTACTATTACCTGCTCTATTAAGAATATTTGATAAATTAATTATTAAAACTACTAAAAATATGGAAGGAGTTAATTAATATGAATAATAAATTTAATAAATTACTAATACTTGGATTAGTATTAGTTCCATTTAATGTATGTGCATTACAAAAACAAGAAAATGTATATGAAGTATTAAATAGAGATGGATCTAGAAATAATATCTCAGTAACCAATAGATTAACTTATATAGGTGATCAAAAAATAACTGATGAAACAGAATTAAGAAATATTTTAAATATATCTGGTGATGAAGAATTTGAATTAAGAAAGAATAATTTAACTTGGAGAAACTCAGGTAAAGAAATATTATATAGAGGAGAAACAGATAAAGAATCTCCTATTAAAACAACAATAACATATAAATTAAATAATGAAGATATTGATGTAAACGATTTAATAGGTAAAGATGGAGATGTTGAAATTACTATTAATCTAACTAATACTGATTATGCTTATATGCATGGTAATAAGATATATACTCCATTTGTTACCACTGCTGCAACTATAATCGATAATGAAGCAACTAATATAGATATTTCAAATGGTAAAGTTGTATCAAATGGTAATAAAAACTTTGCTGTCAGTATAGCTGCTCCTGGATTATATGAATCTATAGATTTAAATGAATTAAAAGATTTAGATAAAATAGTTATTAAATATCATACTAATAATTTTACTTATCATGATATTTATCTAGTATCTACTCCTAAACTATTAAGTAAAGCAGACTTAGATGTATTTAATAAATTAGATAAATTAACTAATGATGTTAATACTCTTCAAACTAATATGAATAAAATTCAATTTGCATCAAATAAAATAAATGATGGTACTAAATCATTAAATAAATATTTAAAACAAGCTAATAAAGGGATTAATAAATTATCAGATGGAGCTGATAAAGTATCTACAGGTATGAATAATTTATATACAGCATTTGATCAAGCAACAAATGAAGAAACTCTTAAACAATTAGAAGAATTAAGAAAAAATGATTTAAATACAATCCAAACTATGAGTACATCTTTAATTACATCAGTTAATGCTGCATTAGCACAATATGGTAGTAAGCCAGTTACATCTGTTGATGATATTGGTGCATTAATTAAAAATGGTACTTTAACAAATGAAGAAGTAATATCTACATATAAATTAATTGAATTATTAAAATACAATTATGCATCAGTAGATTCACAAATAAAATTAATAAATAATATGAAACCTAACTTACAAGCTATAAATGAAGGAACTAAAGAAATAGCAACTAACTTAAAGACTGTTGAAGGTGCTATAACATCTATTACAGCTGGTTCTGAAGATTTAAAGAATGGTATGAATGAATTAAATTCAGGTATTGAAGAGTTCAATAAAGAAGGAATAAATAAATTATCTTCTTATACTGATAAGATTAATAATTATAGTACTAAAGCTAAAGACTTAATCAAATTATCAACTAAGTATAATGGATTTACATCAAATAATACTGATGAAACAATATTTATAACTGTTATTAAATAAATAAAAAAAGTAGTTACCAATTGATAACTACTTTTTCATTTTCATAATAAATCTCTAAACCATGATCTATTACTTCTTTAGTAATAGGATTAACTACTTCTTCAGTTAAGTATCCATTTTCATATAATATTTCTAAAGTTATTTTATCTTTACATATATCATCTAAATAACATTTCTTAGCATAATACTCTACTTTACTATGCATAGCATATAATTGTTTTTCTTCATGTCTATCATTAATAACCATAACTGTTTTAGTTATTAAAAATACAGCTATTATAGCTAGAGTTGCTACAAATATCATATAATTACTTAATTTCTTTCTTTCCATAATAATCCTTTATAAATTGTTCTCTATATTCTAGTATATTATCATTCTTAATACATTCTCTTAAATCTTCAGTTAATTTAATTAAGAATCTTATATTATGAATTGATAATAATCTTTGTCCAAATGTTTCATCGGCTGTAATTAAATGTCTAATATAAGCTTTTGTATAATGCTTACATGCATAACAATCACAGTTTTCATCAATTGGAGTAAAATCATCTTTATATTTATTGTTCTTAATATTTATTTTACCATATTTTGTATGTGCATGACCATGTCTAGCTAATCTTGTTGGTGCTACACAGTCAAATATATCTACACCTCTAATAACATTTTCAATAATATCAATAGGATCTCCTACACCCATTAAATATCTTACTTTATCTTTAGGTAAATATTTACATGAATACTCTACTTGTTGATATTGTACATCTTTAGGTTCTCCTACAGCAGTACCACCGATTGAATATCCATCAAATCCTATCTTAACTAATTCTTCTACACAATGTTTTCTTAAATCTTCAAATTCTCCACCTTGAACAATACCGAATAAAGATTGTCTTTCATTATTGAATACATCTTTACCTCTCTTAGCCCATCTAAGAGTTCTTTCAACAGATTGTTCTACATATTCTCTTGTATGTGGAAATCCTATACATTCATCAAAGGACATAGCAATATCAGAATCTAATTTATTTTGAATAGCTATACTCTTTTCAGGTGTTAATAATAATTCTTCACCATTTAAATGAGACTTAAACTTAACTCCTTCTTCAGTTATCCATTTTGGTTTACTTAAACTAAATACTTGGAATCCACCTGAATCAGTTAAAATTGGTTGATCCCAATTCATGAATTTATGTAATCCACCTGCTTTATCAACAATATCTTCACCTGGTCTTAACCATAAATGATAAGTATTAGATAATATAATACCAGCATGGCATGATTTTAATTCTTCAGGAGATAAAGTCTTAACTGTTGCTTGAGTACCTACAGGCATAAACATAGGAGTTTCATATGTTCCATAGTTAGTTTCTAATGTAGCTAATCTAGCATTAGTATGTTTTTCTTCTTTAATTAAATTATATTTTATTTTCATATTAATCACTTATCCTTTTTAAAGAACATTGCATCACCAAATGAGAAGAATCTATAATTATTCTTAATTGCTTCTTCATATGCATGTAATACATATTCCTTTTTACTAAATGCAGATACTAACATAACTAAAGTAGATTTAGGTAAATGGAAATTAGTTATTAAACAATCTATTGCTTTAAACTCATATCCTGGATATATAAATATATCTGTATTACCTGAACATTCAACAAACTTATTATATTTATTCATAATAGTTTCTAATGTTCTAGTAGATGTTGTACCTACAGCTATTATTCTTCTATTTTCTTCTTTAGCTTTATTTAATATATCAGCTGTTTCTTTAGTCATTTGATAGAATTCAGAATGCATATGATGTTTATTAATATCATCTACTTCTACAGGTCTAAAAGTACCTAATCCAACATGTAATGTTACATTAGCAACTATTATACCTTTTTCTTTTATCTTATCTAATAATTCAGTAGTAAAATGTAATCCTGCAGTAGGAGCAGCAGCTGAACCTATATTCTTAGCATATACTGTATTATATCTATCTTTCTCTTCTAACTTTTCATGAATATATGGAGGTAAAGGCATTTCTCCTAATCTATCTAATATTTCAAGTAAGATACCTTTATATATTAATTTAACATGAGTAACACCTTCATCTAATATCTCAGTTACTTCAGCACTTAATTCATCAGAGAATTTTACAATAGTACCAACATGTAATCTCTTTTGTGGTCTACCTAAACATTCCCATTCATCATTACCTAAATCTTTAAGTAATAATAATTCAATTACAGCTCCAGTTTCTTCTTTAATTCCCATCAATCTTGCAGGTATTACTTTTGTATCATTTATAACTAAAACATCTCCAGGAACTAAATAATCAATTATATCTGAAAAATGTTTATGTTCTAATTCACCTGTAAATCTATCCATCACTAAAAGCTTAGATGATGATCTATCACTAAGTGGTGTTTGAGCTATTAATTCTTCAGGTAAATAATAATTAAAATCTTCTGTTTTCATCGAAAATCACCTCTTACTATTATATACAATAATGCAAAATAAAAAAAGACATAATACTTAAATTATTGAGAATAAAAACTCAGCCATTAGACTGAGTAATTATTCAAAGAAATCATCAAAGAATTGATCCTCATTAGGAGTATTCAATACTTGTGATTGAGTATCCACTTTTATTGGTTGTTGTACTTGTTGAACTACTGGTTGTGTAGGAACAGTTTGAACAACTTGTTGTTGTGGTTGTGTTTGTACTTGTTTAACCACTGGTTGTACAACTTGTGTTTGAACCATTTGTGGTTGTTGTGGTTGTGCACTTATATTATTATTAATCATGTTATTAAAATTATTATTAGGTACAGGATTAATATATGTAGGTTGTTCTACCATCTTAGGTTGTTCATTTGATTGTTGTTCTACAGGAGTACTTGCACCTTGAGCAGAACTAAATATATCCTTAAATGTTGGTCCAGGAGTAATAGTTGGTCTATTCTCTGGAGTTTGAGGAACAACACTTGGAGTAACACTAGGTGTTACAGGTTCAGGTTTAAAGAAAGGTTCTGTAGGTTTAGGTTCATAATGAACTTCCTCAGTTTTCTTTTCTTCAAATGTTGGAGCCTTTTCAGCCTTAACATCTTCCTCAAACATAACCTTATTATCATTATGTTCAAATGGATTAAATTCGCTTGGTTTTTCACCCAAAGCTTTTTCTTTCTTCTCTTTTTCTTGTTTTTCTTCTTCCTCTAATCTAGCTATTTGAGCATCAATCTTCTTTACTAAATCATCTATATCAATTTGAGGTCTCTTAGCTTGATTTTGTTTATTTCTTTCAGCCATGAATTCTTCAAATGTTGGGAACTTCTTAGGAGGATTATTTAATCCTTGCATTCCACCTGCCATGATTTCAGAGAAACTAGGAGGTCCACCTGCAGGATGACTACCACCAAATGAAGATGGTCCTACAGAAGTAGTTCCAAATGGATTAGTTGTACCTACACCATATGGAGTTGCACTTCCACCAAATGGATTACCCCCACCAAATGGACTAGATCCTCCAAAAGGACTTCCTCCACCAAATGGTGAATCATTTTTACCCATTTGACTTCTTCTTCTAACATCAACATAATTCTTAATATCGAATATAGCAACTTCCTTCATCTCTCTAGTTGGAAGTTCAGCAGGTTGTGCCCATTCTTTATCTCCCCAATCAATATTAAACGCTTGTTTAAGTTTAGTTCTGAATGGGTTTTGTCTATTACGAATAATAATAACTTCATTTAATTGTAATTTTTGTAAGTCTGATACAGTTATTAAAGGAACTGATGCAGTCTTATCATCTTTCTTACTCTTAACTTCACCACATAACTTAGATATTTCCTCTAAGGCAGCAAGTTCTGTTGTAAGTAAGTACATTAAGTTCGCACAGTTAGAACGAATAGTTTGTGCTTCTTCTTTACCATAAACTTGGTCTAATTGTGCATAGTTTTGAATAATAAATGTGAATCTTATCCATCTAGAACGTGCGGCAGTAACCATTGTTGTAATATCTTTCAGAGCTGGCATGTTAGCAAACTCATCAAGAATGAAGTTTGTTCTATATGGTAAATGAGATCCAGGTGAACTTTGAGCAACATCTATTAATACTTCGTATGCTTGTTTAATAAAGATTGTTGCTAAAGCATGATATGTTTTCTTTTCATCTTGTACAATTATAAATACTGCAGTCTTTTGTTTACCAATCTCGGCAATATCAAAGTCTGAGTATGATAACATCTCTGTTAAGTTATCTCTTGAACCAAAGTTTCTTATTTTTAATCTAAATGTAGAAAGAATAGATCCTTTAGTATCTTGAGGTGCATTAATAGTATTTGATGCAAGTAAGTATGATGAAGATTGTTCACCATGTAGTTTGAAGTATTCTTTAATATATGTAGAATTACCTCCAACTTTATCTTCACCTATAGTTGTCATGATATTAACTGACTTTAAGTTTATTTCTTCTTCTTTAGCATCTTCAATTAATCCTAAGATATTAGCTGCTAAATAGTCAGCTGCTGAATCTTGCCAGAATGGGTCTTGTTGAGGGCCATCTGTTTTAACTATATTGTTTGCAACGTCATCTATTAACTCTAATGCTTTATCCCTATTACCTTCTTTATATAATTTATAAGGTATCATTAAAGGATTCCATGCATTACCTTTTTGAGGATCACGGAAGTTTAATACTATAATATTATATCCTTTATGCTTAAGATAAGTTGTATGATTTCTATAAATTTCACCCTTAGGGTCTGTGAATACCATTGATTCACCATGTTTAGCTAATGAATATACTAATGGGTCAACTACTGCTGATGTTTTACCAGAACCAGTAACTCCGACAACCAATGTATGATATTCAGAGTCATCAACCCACATGTTTTTACCATCATTTATGAAAACTACTCCACCGGCATCGGCATCTTCATCTTGGACACCAACCTTACAAATCTTCCATCCGGCTTTCATTTCCTTTTCTTCCATCCATCTAGAATATCCATCTGAATCTTTTTCACCTATTTTAAGACCAGGTCCTCCTTTAGAGAACTCAAATATTGTAGATGATACTGAGAAGAATATAACAATTAATACTCCAAAAAATACTATTAATGTAGCAAATAAATATGGTGGAAGTAATCCTGGAATAGGATTTAATCCAGCAAATTCTTGCTTATTAATCATTTCGAAAAGGTTAACTACTGATACAGAACTTACATATAGTAAAACAATGCAGAATAAAATAAATAAAGTTAATTCTTTACTTGTTACCTTAATTTTTAACTTAAGTTTCATATAGCCTGTCCCCTTTCTCCATATTTTATTATAATATACTTTAGGTTAATTTACTATACTCTTTTGTTTGCTTCACTTATCTTTACGATAGTAAAAATGATAAATGTAGACACTAGTATTACAATTGTTGAAACAACAATAATTGTTATTATATTGGCATCTTTTCTTTCAGCCTTACTTTCTTCTTTATTACTGCTACTATCATTATCTTTTATGACTGTAGTAGTTGTAGTACCAATTCTAATACTACCATCTTCATTAATAATAGGTTCTTCTACATTTTTTTGTTCATCACCTATAGTTATAACTTCAGTTGATTCTTCATATGCTGGAGGTATATCTCCATTATTAATAGCATTAACTCTTTCATCTATTTCTTCTTTTGTTAGTTCAGAGTTTTTACGTAATTTACTACCATCAAACCCCATACTATCGAATTCAATCTTTAAATTAATACTAATAGTTTGAGTTTCTTCATTATAACTTCTTTCACCTTTTACAGGCATAAATCCATATTTATCAATGATATTATCTTGAGTAATTACATATCCATATTCAAAATTAGCTTCATCGATATCAGGAACTTCTATAATTGTAAAAAAAGAATTACTTTGTAATAAGTTAACTGTATGACTAGTTACTTTATCACCTTTTTTAGTAGTATATAGAACATATACTTTATCTATACCTGATACATTTGCAGATGTATTAAATACAGCAGATAATTTTATAGCATTATATGTAGCAGCACTTACTATATTAGGAATAAGTAAAATACTTAAAACAAATAATAATACAATTTTCTTCTTCATATATGTTCACCTACTTTCTTAAATATTTCTTGCTTTAGCAAATAATATACCTAGAATTACAAAGAATAATAATAAAATACCACCTACTGTATATACTATTATTTTTTTTACTTCCTTTTTATTATTTACTTTTTTATTTTCAGTATCTTTATACGCTGAATAGTCTAATGTTATATTAGTTACTTTATTATCATATACATTGATATCACTTGGATAATCAATAGAATATTCATTATCATCATTTACATGAACATATGTTATTTCATAACTATCAACATTTATACTTTCATTTATTTCAAAGTTATTTGATTTATCTAAAGTAAAACTATATCTATAAGATTCACTTATTAATATAATATTTATCTTTTTATCATCAAAACTACTGTTTACTTTAGCTTTGATGTTTATTTTACCTTTTATAGCAGTTGGATCATTATTAGGATTATCTAAAGTCATGATTATATGACCTGTTTCATCTAATTTAACATACATATCAATAGTTGTATCATATGCCCAAGTATTAGTTACTAAAACACCTTCTGAATAAGCTTGATCTTCTATATAACTATCAACTACAGGCATATCTCCTTCTGCTTTAACATTCATCATTACGAAGAATGATAATATTAATAAAATATATTTTTTCATATTATCTCCTATCCACCAGTATATGAGAAGTGCATGTAATCTTTTTTAGATTTCCAATCTCCTCCCCATCCCCAGCCAATGTCTGCGAATGCATTATATAATACTCCACCTCTAGGAATAGAATACTCACTTTTGGAAGGATCCCAGAAGCTACCAGCATCTACACTACCATTTGGATATACACAATAATTTTCATTAACATTTATATCAACCGCAAGACCTAATGCGTGTTGAGAAATAGTAGAAGAATTAGCTATATTTCTCCAACTAAATCCTTGTACTTCATATACTTTAAATCCTGCATTTTGGGCTCTTTGTAAAGCATTTTTAACATCATTAGCAATAGCTTTATGAAGTCTAATTGTTGTTGTAGTCTTTTGGCCACTCTTTTTAGTAATTGGTACACTTATACTTACCAAATACTTTTCTACACCAGCTTTAGTAGTTGGTACACCATCTGGGAAGACATCTTTTAATTTACCTGTGGCAGGTCTAATAGGACCGCCTCCACCACCAGGAGCTGCTGGTGTCGAATCAATATCTTTATATTTATAGAATGAAGTATATCCACTATAAGAGCCTCTTATAACTCCACCACTTGGATCTACATGAACCCAATAACCATAACCAAAATAAATACCTACATCACTACCATTTACACCAAAATCACCTGGTAATAAATCATTTTCTGATATTGATACAAATAATGAACTACTTGCTATATTACTTCCTGTTAAATATCCAGGATCTCCCGATGATATATTCCATATTAACCATTCAGTTAATCCACCAGCATCTACACCACCAGATATACCATCTAGTTTGGCATTTGTTGGTCTACCACCACCATAGTAATCAGTTCCTACTGCTAGAGCAGCAGCTGTTAATATTCTTTTTCTATTCATAGATAATGAATCCCAACCAGGTACATTACCTACAATTGCTTTCATGGCTTCATCAATTTCTTTTTCAGCACCACTTACAGCTGACCAAGCTTTTTCATTACTTCCATCTAAACCAAGCCATTCAGTTAACTTAATATATCCACCTTCAACAGGACCAAATATTACTACAAATATAAGAATTATGAATAATAAAAAGCTAGCGGCACCACCTATAATTTTTACTTTTGCAAGAAGTGGCACTTTATTCCACATTTCTTTTACGACATTTTTGCCGTGCTTTTTAAGATCTTTAACATTTTCTTTGACTCCATCTATATCGCCAGATGCAGCTGATCCAACAGCATTAAAAGCACTATTAATAGTTTTTGCTTCTTCTTTATGATCTGCAGCAAATTTCTTTACAGCTTCATTCTTTTCAAGTTCATCAGCTAATTTACCTTCAGCTTTATCTATTACACCACCAAGTTGCTCCATAGCTTTACCCTTAATTGGATTTGAACCACCTGGTTTTTGATTTAATAGATTTCTATTACCTGCACCAGCACCTTTAGCTGTGTTTGCAGCAGCACTTTTTGTTGCTTCTTTACCAGCTGTTTTAGCAGCTTCAGCTCCCGCAGTTTTAGCAGCTTGAGTACCTGCTGTTTTAGCAGCTTGTGTTCCTGCAGTTTTTGCAGCAGCAGTTGAACCTCCTGTAAATAATGATGCTACATTTAAACCTGCATCTAATAACTCTCTTGTATCAGAGTTAGTTACTTGGCCATCTTCACCAATAACTTTACCAGGAGCGACTTTTTGTCCTACTTGAGCACCAACAGGCACTTCGGGATTACCAGCAGCACCTTGTGAATTTCTTGCTAAATCCACACCTTGAGAAAGTGCAGATGATGTATCTGCACCAGTTGGTTTAATTTCATTTGGATCCATATCTACACTTCCTTTCTTGTGTTTTAATTATCCTCTTATATTAATATCTACAGTGTAATTCCATACACCATTTTCATAGAAAACATAACTAGAACCTGTATTATCAACAACTATGATTCTATTATCTTCATCATTATATCTAGTAACATCACTAGTCATTAGAGTTTTCCTATCTAATGATTTAACATATTTTAAGAAGTTATCATAATTATTATTAAACTTATCAGCTTTAGTATTATGATATAACTTATTATATGCTTTAACAGGATCATTCAATAATAGATTCATAAAATTTCTATAATAAGATCTATATACATCTTCATTTTTAATATTATAAATAACATATTCGTTATCAGCATATTTAATTATTTCTTTATGAACTTCATCAACATTAGGAGCATATGTTCCAGTATTTCTTTGAATAGTACGATAAGTAAATATACCACCTAATATTAATACTATTACCACAATAAATATAATAGTTCTTTTATTTTCTTGTATGAAATTATACATGACATTCACCTCCGAATTGATTACTATCAATTTCTTTAACAGTGAAAGTTACTTGATTTTCATTTAGTAATACTTCATAGTATTTTGTATCATATATTTTGTAACTATTAGCACCAACTACTTCACCTGATACATAATAAGAAGTATAACCTTTACCTAGTCTTTTAGAACACATAAGTGAACCTTGATATGTTGTTCTTGCATCATATGTTTTAATATAATCTTCTAAATTATCTTTAGTGATATTATTATCTTTTACATAATCAGCATCTAACATTTTAATAACACTTTCATAGTTTTTATTATATATAGTGGTATAGTACTTATCTAATATATTAGTAATAGTATAGTATCTACTATAATCTCTTACTACTACATATGTTTTATCTTTTTCATCAGCTACTCTTTTCTTAATTTTATTATTTGCTATAAGAACAACTAATCCAATTAAAAATATAAGTAAGAAAAACCACATCATTAAAACTTTTCTTTGATCTTCAGTTAATCTATCTAACATATCATCACCCTATGTTCCAAATACATTATGCATATATGGTCCAAGCTTTTGTTCAACTTGCCATGTAGTATATGCATCTTGGTCTTCTTGTATTGTTGGAGTACAATCTCCACCAGAAGTAGTACATGTAGAAGATTTACTACATACACCTGATACTACTGATTGTCTACCAGTAGACATGAAACTCTTAATGTAAGGGAAATACTTACATCCACCTACAGACCAAGATCCTGGATTATACCAGTACTTACCTATATATGCATATTTAGCCATCATATCAGCTAAATTCTTATATCTATTTGCTATTGATGCAAATCCTTGTATACCAGCTTCTAGAGAACCATATACATGACATGCATTAATACCACCAGTATTTGTACAACCAATACCCCAATAATTATGTCTTGATTCACCAGGTGAATTACCTTCAGCCATAGCTCTAGTAATAACTAATTCAGGATTAACATTATATTGTCTTGAAGTAGTATATACTGTATCAGGATTATTACACATCTCTCTTGCTATAGCACCAGGATGTCTACTACAATAACTTGTTAATTTAGATACAAACTCTGCTTGAGTTAAATGTGTTCCATCAAATCTTGTTGATATGGCACCTATACCTGAACCAGTATAACCAACAGGTCTTAAATCTTCACCATTAGGTGGATTATGATTACCTGCAGATGTATTACTAATTGGATCAACAGCATTATTTACTGTATTACCACCAACTCTTAATTCATAATGTAAGTTACTAGTTTTAGTTGCACCAGTTGAACCAGCTTTACCAATAAGTTCTCCTTTATTAACAGTTGAACCAACACTTATTTGTGAATCAATTGATGATAAATGAGCATATACAGTATAATCTGATGTATTTGAATGAGATATTATAACTGTATTACCATATCCTTCATTACATTCATAATCACCAGATGAACAATTAGAAACTATAGAATTAACTACTCCATCATAAGCTGCAACTATATTAGTTACACCTTCATCAGTAGTAATATCAATACCATAGTGCATTTCTTTATCACCAGTTATAGGATTCTTTCTTTCACCAAAGTAAGATTCTACATCATTCATAGTTTTTGCAGGAGTACCATCAGCATAGATGATACCATCTCTTTCTTCAGTTTCATTAGAACCTATAGGCCAATAATAACCTGACCTTTCAGCACGATTATATTCACCATTATCAAATGCTGCTATACCTAAACCATCATATTCAACAGGTATACCCCTATCATTTAATATCTTTATAATCATAGCTATAATATATAATCTATCATCTTCAAGCATACCTTGATATTCATCATATCTACCAGTTGCTTCCAATGAATTTTCACATGTATCATTAGTTAAACAATCTACATTAGCTTCAGCTAATACATCTTTAAATCTATCTTGTAAATGTGGTTTTGAATCAAAATATCTACTTGTTTTTAAGAAATCAAAGTATTTATTAGTTGAAACATGTTCACCATTGTTATCAGCTTGATCAACATATGTATAATAAACACCATCAGGATAAGCTTCCATTTGATCCATACATTGATCTCTATATTCATCTTTAACTTCTATATTAAAGAATTTAATTACCTTACCTAAGAATAAAGTGTCATATCTTATTCTTGAAGTATAATACTTCCAGAAACCTAATTCATTACCTGGAGTATTAGTTGTAGCAGATAAATTAACTGCACATCTTTCTTTCTCTGTTTTAGGTAATGTATTATGAAGAATAATATTAGTTACTTCTCCACCATCAGGACAATATTTTCTTATTGAACCATCTTTTAAAGTTTCAACAGCAGGTTCACCATATGAACCATAGCAATATGTATAGTAAGCTATCATATTCTTAACTAAAACTTTTAAAGTATCTGTTTCATTTTCATAATATTGAGCCATAGCATCTAATGTACTTTCATCTGCAGTATTATAATCATCTTCAATATTAGGATCCATATCTTCTTCATCTATTTTAATAGCTACTCTTTTATTGTTTTCTCCAAATACTGAATATGTTCGATTATATTCTGCTTGAGATGTTGGATTACCTGCATGAGAAGGAAATACTTCAAAGAATGCTGTTTCTATGATTATTTGATCTCTTATAAATAAACCTTTATCTTCATATTTAGCTAATAACTTATATAATTTTGTATAAAAGTTTTTCATATACTTCATTATACGGTTTTCACAGTCAGCCTCTTGAGATCCTTCACATAAATCTGTCCAATAATCTCTATTTTCTTCGTAAAATGCATCCCAATCAAACTCAGAATACTTCTTTCTTTCTGCATTTGCAGTGAAAGGAATAACAATTAAAATCAACAAAACAAGAATCATAGCTAAATGATTCTTGTTTATTATTTTCTTTAAAATATTAGTTACACGTGACATATTATCACATCCTTCAATTATAGTCCTCCACCTGAACCAAACGAATCTAATTCATCTTGAGTTAGAGTTACGTATATTTGCATACGTCTTGATCCACATACGAATAAACCAGATCCTTGAGTATATGATTTAATTGCTTCTTTTTCAGAATCATTTAAATCAATTAATTGTCCAAGGTCTTCAACAGCTTGCTTTCTTAATCCCATGATTAAGTAATATGATGCATTATCAAATATTGCTTTACCATGAGTTATTATATTAGGAGCAGCAAAGTCTGTTGGTTGTTGAGTAATAATAATAGTACCAGTATTATACTTACGAGCACGTCTTTGCATGTTTGCTAAGTATTCAGCACCTAATTCATTATTACCTGATAATAAGATATGTGCTTCATCTACCATCATCATTGTATTCTTATCTTTATTCAAACATAAACCCCATGCATATTTTAATATATTGAAGAATAAGGCATTTCTGATATTTGAATCAGAATTCATAACTTCTTTTATATTAAATACTATAAAATCAGATGTAGATTGAATTGTTGTATGACCATTGAAATAATATCTTAATTCATTAACAAATGGTCTTATTCTTAATTCAAGTCTTTCTAACACATCTTTTTCTCTAGTAGCTTCAGGTATTGATATTAATTTACCTTTAACTGTTTCATATACTTCATCAAATGTTGGATATTGATCTGGAGTAAATGTTGAGAAATCAGTATCAAAATCTATACCAAATCTCTTATAAGTTTCTTGTGTAATTGATGAGAACATCTCTAAAACATCATCTTCAATATCAGGATTATAGTATTTCATGAATGCCTTTAATGAAGATAAAGTTCTAGTTAATACTGTATAACCTTCTCCATTCTTTAGTTCTTCTATATCAGAATCAACTACTACTTCAAATGGATTAATCATACCGTATGCTCCACCTTTACCAAGGTCTACAAAATCTCCACCATATGATTTAGCAATATTCTCTAATTCACCTTCAGGGTCTATACAAACTATTTGATGGTGATTACGAATATTAGCTCTTAATAATAATTTGGCAGCAGTAGATTTACCTGAACCAGAAGTACCAAGAATAATCATGTTAGCATTATTTCTATTTGTTTCTTTTCTTATTTGATATAAGAATTGGTTAAATAATACTACACCACCAGATCTATCTATACCTAGTAAAGTAGCTTTACCAGGGTCTTTAACTGAATCAAATACGAATGGATACATAGCTCCCATTGTAGGAGATGGCATTGGTATACCAATTCTAGTTTCAACTTCTTGTTTAGGGAATAAAGGAATCATACTCTTTAATACATGTTCTTGGTCGAACATCATAGGTATTCCTCTCATGTCTAAACTTACTAAGAAGTTTTTAACTTGAACTTTCTTTGTATCTAATTCTTCTTGAGAATCAGCAGTTATCATTAAATGTAATTGGAAATCAAATACTTTAGAATTTGTTGCAGCTAACATTTGAACAAAGTTTTCCATTGATTCATAGTTAAGTCTTAATCTTTCTTTTAAAGTATTATCATGTTCTTTTTCATATTCTTCTCTTAATTCAACTATTTCTTTATTAATTGTTGAAGACATCTTAGAGAATTCAATAGGTATATGTTTAACTACCATCTTAACACCAGGAATTGATGTTATATTTGATAGATAACCAGGACCTATAACATTAGGATATTGAACTACTGTATAAATAGTAGCATACTTATCTCCTATCATGAATTGATTCATCTTAAATGATAAACCTTTAGGAGCTATTTCACTTTTTAATGTACTCTTAGCCATTTGTCATCACGCTCCCATATTCTATTTTTAATGTATCATTAAAGAATGAATCTAAGATAACTCTTAAGTCTTCATCACTTGTTTGTCTTGAATTTAATCCAGCTACAGCAAGATTAGATATTAATGCATGTATTTTCTTAACAATCTTATCTACATCCTTAACAGAATCTTTAAATAAGATATAGTATTCTGTATCAACAGCATTTATTTGTGGACCAACAAATTGATCACACTTATTAATATCTTCATTTATCATCTTTCTTATATTAGGATTATCTTCTTGAGTATACATTATTTCTAATTCTGATCTATAAAGACTAATATCAACAGGACGATCACAGCAAACTAGCCAAAATTCATAATCTAAAGTATTATAGAAGTCTCTTAATCCTACTATAGTATTTCTTTGTACTTGTGAATCAGCTATAAATATGTTTTTAGGTTCAATTCTTACACCTGTAACATATTGATTACCTGTAAATGCAGTACCTTTGCATTCAATCATACCATTCTTTATATCTATTAATGGTAACCAATCCTCAGTAGAAATAAAATCATTGTTTTTGTTCGCTTGTTTCTTCGCCATAAGACTGACACCAACCTCTCCATCTATAATTTCTTTGATGAATCAAAAATGAATAAACATTAACTGTAAATGACCATACATTCATTTGATTAGGTACCGGAGCAACCATTGCAGTTGCAACCAATAATGGTAACAAATCAATTAATACATCCATTAAATCTTGTGGAGAATTAATGAATATTAGTAAGAATGTACCAATACCACCTGCTATAAAGATAGCTAAATCAATCTTTCTAAACATACCAAAGATTAGCATAGATCTTTTAGAGTTAGCAGGGATTAAAAAATTATCCATTTTACCACTCCTTTTTATCTTTTATTATAATCGCCTTTTGTTTTTAACCATTGTTCTAATGCAGATTTAGCATTTTTACAATTGTAATAATTTAAACAAATATCAAAACTATTTGGATTTGAACTAGTTCTTTTCATCATTATTTTCGAAAAAATTGTATCAAAATAGTGATTTAAAATATTTGTTATATTTTGTATTAATTCAGATGACATAGGAAAGTTTTCTCTTATATCATCAACAACTTCAGCCACCATTTTTATATAATTGATTTCTACTTTGTCAGCTTGTGCAGGGCTTGTAATCAAGTTTTCCTTAACTACTTTTTGACACGAAGCTGTGACAGCATCTATTTCCTCTTGTTCAAGAGCAAATAGAAGACTGTTCATATATATAAATTCGTTCATAACATCTAAATCAAATTGTGTCATTTCATAAATAGGATTTGTATTTTGTTGCATTATGAAGCACCTCCTGATCCAGAGTTACCTCCTGAAGATGAATTACCAGAGTCTGAAGAATTACCTCTTCTTCTTTGACTTCTTTGATGTTCTTCAAGAGCTTTTCTATTTTCAATTGTATCGTTAACTTTCTTAAGTTGTGATTGTAATGCATCTAATTGCATCATACTAGAACCACTAACTGTATTTGCGTTAGTACTAGCTTCAAGGTTTTGCATAACAAATGATCGAAGTTGATCTGTAGATGCTACATTACCACTTCGGTCAAGTATTACATCCTTGTTATTTTGCTTAGTTATAGTAAATCCTCCACTTTTGAACGCATCATGGAATGCAGCATCTTTTGCCATACCACTAAATAATGAAGATAAGTCAGCCTCACTTAATAATCCCATATTATCTTTAAGATTATCGACTGTTTCTTTGTTATACTCTGCAATAATCTTTTTATTTTCATCATTCATATTATTAAAGTTAGTATTTAAAGCAGCAAGTTTGTCAGTTTTAAATGTGCCATCTACGATATCTTGTAGTGTTTTAGCATTAAATTTTCCTTCATCTACCACAGCATTTCCGTTTGCATCGAGAGTAACACCATTAACTTTATAACCAGCCTCAGCTAATTGCGCAGCTTTATCACGAGCACTCTGAGCAGTCATTCCTAACTCAGCTAACATTTCTCCATAATTCATACCTAAAGCATTAGCTTCTCTAATTTTATTTTTAGCTTCATCTCTAGCATTAGTTAAATTAGTTACCGCTATATTTGTACCAGTTGCTGTCATAGCAGCTGTATTATTAGCTTTTGTATTTACAAATATTTGTGCAGCTTCAGATGAAGTGTTTCTACCACTTACATTACCAGCAAAATTTCTCCAAGGTTCTGCAAAATGATCATGTCCAAAATCAGATAGAGTTGTTCCCGCATTATGTATAAATCTTCCGATTGGATTTGCACTACCACCATCTCTATAATGTTGGCTATTCATTTGAGCAGCTATATTACCTTGTTCAGTACCACTCATTAGTTGATTAAACATATTACCGGATGAATTTTGGAATCCATTTCTTCCACCACGAACCATACCTCGAAGTCCGCCTGCAACACCAGCAGTAAGTGTATGGAATTTTCTGCCAAAACCGTCTTGGCCACCTACAGCATTATGATCTTGACCAGCTTGTCTAATTCCTCTAGCAGTACCAGCAATTGCTCCACCTAAGCCACCAAAAACAGCACTTCCAGCTTTTTTTGCATATCCTAAGTTTTCCTTCATTCCTACTCTAGGGTCCAAGTTCAAACCCTTTAATAGATCTCCACCAAATGAAAAGATTGACTTAAATAAATTTGGTGCATCTTGAGCAAATTTTAACAAACCTAAAATTAATATTACGCAAGCAATACCTTTCATTTGCGTTCCTTCTTTCTATATTA
>CAMPCD010000011.1 GCA_946643435.1 uncultured bacterium | reverse complement strand
AAAATTAATATTACGCAAGCAATACCTTTCATTTGCGTTCCTTCTTTCTATATTATCCTAATATCATTCCTATAAATATTGGTACCATAGTACACAATTTAATAACGAATGCTATAACAGCAATTCTTATAAATAATTCTAAATAAGTTTTCTTTAATTCATTGAACCATGGTGCATAATATTTATCTTTACCAAACATTCTTAATAAGATTGGAATAGGTGCAACTAATTCTAATACACCTAATCTAATAGCACGAGTACCTACTGCAATAGCATATGATAATAAGAAGTAAATAACTCCAACACCACACGCAGTACATATTATCCAGAAATACTCTACTCCTGTTTCTTCACTTTCATCGCCAATAGATTTTCTTATATCGTCATCATTAAGAATTATAGAAGGTGAAATTGCATTTTCATCTTTACACCAATCCCACATTTTAGAAGCCCATTTCATTCTAATATCAGTAGCTTCAGGATTTCCCCAGTTTTCATCACCACTAGGTCCATGAATCATAATATCAGAACATTCAGTAATTTCTTTAGGATTTCCATTTTCATCAACTTTCCATGCATCAGCATCAACATAATCTGAATAAGAAGTATTATATGGATGATAGAATGCCATAAGGGTAATCATTGATAATTGTTTACCACCATTAATAACATTACTTCCTCCAGATTCTCCTAACACGATATTTGTTATTGTTCCATCTGATACTACATGGAATTGGAACATAGACATATATCTAAATACAGTAGGAGCAACTATTAACATTACTACACTATATAAAATACCTTTAATAAATTTAGAAGTTGGTACAGCTGATTTATAAGTTCCATCAGGGTCAGCTATATACATCAATAGTCTATACGCAAATATAAAGATCATTACTATAGCTATTGTTTTATATATTTGTGAAGAGAACATTTCATACATTACTCTTCCTTCCTCAGTAGCACCAAAGATGTCTAATTTAGTTAAGGCTACATATATGTTATAAATGTATCCTAGTAGTAAATAAACAAATCGGTCTATAAGTTTTACAAATATCAATGACATACCATCAACAACAAAGCTAATAACACCAAATGATAACATATTTTTCACCTCATATCATAAATAGGCATGCTAATCCTATCATAATACACTACTATAATTATACCGATAAACCATGTAATAAGCAATAAAATCCGTAAATAAAAAGTTCAATATTTATTGAACTTTATATATCTTTTGTAAATAAACGATAATTATTTATTATCTGGCTCCATGATTACAATAGATTTATTGTTAATATCTATAGAATCTATTATTTTTTTAGCAATTTCAGGAGTAAACTTTTTACTTAATTCTATCCAATTATCAACAATTTTATCATAATATAAATAATTTTCCATCATTTCATTTAATACACCAATAGGTTTATCAAACGATGTAATATATGAAGACATGAAAGTCTTTCTTTTTCTTATTACATCTTTTTCATTGAAAGATAAATTATTAAATTGATCATCAACCATTTTAATAAAATCATCTATTCTACCATCTGTTGGTTGTCCATGAATACTTACAATGTAATTATTATCTACTTTATAGTTATTTCTTCCTACACCAGATGTACTTACTTTATCATCTAATAGTTTTTCATAGAATTCAGATGTACTACCAAAGTTTAAAGTTAATAATAATTCTAAATATAAATCATATTCTATTAATGATAAACCTGTTTTCTTAACAGCATCCATACTATATTTAATATTGTATGCGACCTTACTAGTCATGACATTATCTTTAATATCTTTATAAGCTTCTTTAACTTCATATGGTTCTTCAGGTACATCAATATCAATACCTACAAACTCATCAAATTTAAAAGTATCCATTTTCTTCTTTATTATATCTATTGCTTCATCTTTATCAAAATTACCGGCTATATATAAAGACATATTAGCTGGATGATAGAATGTTGAATATACTTTATTAATATCTTCTAAACTAATAGCACTTATATCATCTAAAGTACCAACAACCTTATATTTTTGATTACATTTATGGAATAATGCATTAGTAAAAGCTTCATAAAATCTTCTATCAGGATCATTTTCATATCTTTTTTCTTCTGCTTTAATAATATCTCTTTCGTGTTCTACTACTTCTTCTGTATAACATGGAGTATATACAGTATATAAAAGTGTTTCTAAGCATTCCTTAAAGTTTTCAGCAGATGTAACATAATAAACAGTATGATCATGATTAGTATAAGCATTAGTATATGCACTTATCTTATTAAATAACTCTTCTGCTTTTACACCATTAGGTAAATGAAATGTTATATGTTCTAAGAAATGTGCTACTCCATTAGGAGTTTGATAATATTCTTTTTCATTTTTCTTTTTGAATCTATTTATTCTTCCACCATATTTAGTAACTATATCTATTTCAAACTTTTCTACTTTATCTGATGGATACATGAAAACATTTAAACCATTATCAAGTTTTTCATGATATATAGTTTCATTAACATCTTTTAATAAAATCTTATTCATGTTCTTCTCCTTTAAGTATATATACTGTATTTAATTTAATATCATCTACCACACTTTGTACTTCTTCTTTAGTAATAGTTTTTAATCTATTAATATTTTGTTCATCAGTTAAACCATCATGTAAATCTATATCACATTGTTTTCTAAACATACTAGTTAAACTATCTTCAGATAATTTAACTCCAATTAAAGCTTTACTTGTTGCAATTGATAATTCTTCATCAGTAATATCTCTCATACTATTAATAGTATCTTTAATAATATTAATTGCTTTATCAACATTTTCATAATCTAAACCAACATATATACATATACTATTATTAATATGTATATATGAACTATCTATTGCATAACATAATTTATGTAATTCTCTAACATTAGCAAATAGTTTAGAATTCATTCCGACACCTAGCATTTTATTAAATAAAACAGCTTTCATAGATTCAGTTCTATCATAATCCTTAATATTATATATCATATATAATAATGTTTGACTTACACCTTTTTTAGGTTCTTCTATACGTTGTTCCTTATCTCTTGTACCAACATACATTCTATAATCACTTAATGTACAATTACTCTTGAAAGTATTATATTTATCAAGATATTCAATTATCTTTTCTTCTTTATTTGCTATATTACCAGTAACATATATATCAATAGAAGAATTATTAAATACATCATGATAAGTATCTTCAAGTTGTTTCATAGTTATTGTTTTTGTTATTTCAGGTTCACATGTTAAATGTGATTTATAAATATCTTTATCATAGAAATAATCATATGCTTTAACATCTACATAATAATCATAATCTTCCATCAATCTATTATATCTTTTTATCATACCTGTTTTGACATCATCAAGTAATGATTCATCAAATAATGGATTATGAATTAAATCAAATGGATATTTAATAGCATCTTCTAAAAAATCTTCACCTACTATATCTGGATCAATAAAAGAAGAACCAAATACTAGTTCAGTATCCATACCATATCTGGTTACATATGCTGAAAACATAATATTATATAAATCTTCTTCATATATATATCTTTCTCTTTTTGATTTAAATAATTTTGTTCTTAAAGACATTAAATCAACTAATGCACTAATTAAATAATCATTTTCTTTTCTTGGTCTTCTTAATATTACACGAAGCATGATTTTTTTAAACTTATTAGTATTTATTAAATGAATGTTATATCCATCCCTTTTTATAATTTTACTTTCCATGCTGTAAACACTCCTTTTTATGAACTAATTATATCACAAATATGTTATTATAAATATAAGAATAGAAGGTGTGAAAATGGAAGCAGTCCATTTAGTTACAGATAAAGAAAACATAGCAGAAATAGTATTATTGCCAGGAGATCCTCTTAGAGCAAAATATATTGCTGAAAACTTTTTAGAAGATGCAAAGCTAGTTAATACAATAAGAAATATGTTTGCTTTTACTGGAACATATAAAGGTAAAAAGATAACAGTCATGGGTTCAGGTATGGGTATGCCATCCATGGGAATATATGCATATGAATTATTCCATATATATGATGTTAAAAAAATTATTAGAATTGGTACTTCAGGAGCTGGTAATAAAGATGTTCATATAGGTGATGTGGTATTATCTACTGCAGCTTATACTCCATCTAACTATGCTTATTCTTATTCTAATGAAAATATACACTTAGAAGAAGCAAGTAAAGAATTAACTGATACTATTGAAAAAACAGCTCATGAAATAGGAATAAATATTATTAAAGGTACTACATTAACAAATGATGTATTTGATGTATATGTTAATATTGATCATTTAAAACAAAACTATCCTATAGATAATTTATTAGCTAAAGAAATGGAAGCATTTGCATTATTCCATATAGCTAGAAAAGAAGGAAAAGAAGCAAGTGCATTAATATCTGTTGTTGATTCAGAATATGAAGATACACAAATATCTCCTGAAGATAGAGAAACAAAATTAAATAATATGATAATACTTGCTTTAGAAAGTATCATAAAGTAAAAGACTACATTAAGTAGTCTTTTTTATTTAATTAATATCGTTCACCCTAGCTGCATGTACTGCTAATCTAACATTATCATAACAAGTTGATAATGTTAATATTTGCCTTGTATTAGTTGTATCAGTATCTAATACTATATCACTTCTATTCTTAACTGTATTAATAAAACTATCAAATGTATCTTCAGTAATATTAGTATTTATATAATAGTTTTCTATATTAACTTTATATACACTAAATACTCTATAAGTATATTCTTTATCATCTATATATAATTTAATATCTAAATTATTAGGATTATTATACCAAGTATTATCTAATAGTTTAGATAACTCACCAAACATAGTTTTATTCTTCATAGCATGACCATATATAACTAAGTTTTTATCTTCTTCTATATTATTACTATAATCAAAGAATATCCAACCTGACTTATTAACATTCTTTGCAAAATCATGTGATAAATAGAAATCATTATTAGATGTTTGAACAACAGGATAAGATATATTAGTCCCATTGATTATTAAATATGCTTTCATATCATCATTAATATTCTTTAAAGAATTATAATCTATTGATACTTCCTTTGTTTCTTCATCTATTTTTACAAATTGTTTGAATGCTTCAGTCATCTCTTTAATATCACCTGTATTAAAGTTATATAAAGCTATATTAATTGATGAATATACAATTAAACCAAGAAATATATACATGAATAATTCTTTAATCCATCTTTTTAATCTTAATCGTCTTTTAGCCATACTATTCATCAATCCTTATATGGTGTTCTGAGCGGGAGTCGAACCCGCAATCTTTCGCTTAGGAGGCGACTGCTCTATCCAACTGAGCTACCAGAACATAAATTAATTTTATCATTTTTTAGGTAATAAAAAAAGGAGTTTTACTCTCCTCCTTTAGTTATCATAAAAAATGCAAATAATATCATACATCCTAAAGCATAACTTAATCTATCAGTTGCTTTACGATAATTAAATTTATATGAAGCATATTCATATATTGCTTGTAATTTATCAACACCTGTTAATAACCATGCCTCTTTAGATTTAGGCATAACTACTGATAAAGGAAACATATGAGATTCAATCATATTAGCTTCTTTATCATTGATTTCAAATTCACCTCTAGCATTAGCTAAAGCTATATCAGGATGAACTACACCTTGAATTAATCCATGATTAGATAAGAATTCAGCATTAGTAAAAAAGTCATGTACAATAGCTGCTCTAGTAGCTGAAACATAATCTAAATTTAGTTTAATTGCATATTTATATACTTTTCTTGCTACATTTAACGAATGATCTAATCTTGTAATTCCATGATGTGATTCATGAGCTAATCTTAAGAATTTTTGATTAGTTAACATTTCGTGAGCAATTGATTCAAAAGATTTATAACTCATAAAATCTTTCCTTTCTTCTTTAAAACCAAGTTAATTATAACACAATAACGTTAATAATTACAATTGAAGTGTCAATGTAATACCATTATATGTTACAGTATTACCATTTTTTTCAAATACTGTTGTTTTTGCTTCACCTAAATAGATATTATTATCATCTTCATCGTATACACCAGCTACTGATGAATTAGGTGATACAAATAAACCTTGTAATGCACCAGGTTTAGCATTAACAACTAATATACTATTGTTATCATCAGATACATAGTATTTTATTTCGCCTGTTGATATACTATATTCTTTATCATTTATTAAAAGACCTTTATTAGATACACTATAAGTATATGTATCATCCATAGTCATATACATTTTATCATTATCATATGTACCTAATGCAGTTTCAGTAATATAAGTACCATTAGATTCTATTAGATATACTTGTGAAGAAATATTTCTAGGTAAAAATATAAAAGTTTTACCATATCCTTCATACTTTCTTACAGTATCTTTGTTCCAATATTCTATGGATTTAGCTAATGGACTTACTGTAGTAGTAGTTTCTTCTATTTTACCTGCATTTATAAACTTTTTAGCATACTTAACTACATAAAATGAAATAAAGAACATTAATAATATAGCTATAACCATGCATAAAAATTTAACTATAAAAGGTATTTTCTTTTCCGTTTTTATTCTATTATTAGTTTCTATTACTTGTTGTTGATTAACAGATGAATTAACTTGATTAGTCGCATTAATGATGTTATTTCTTTCTCTTCCAAGCATAGTATCTTGACTATTAACTTCTCCACTTGTATCAACAGGTGTAGGAGTTACATATTTATTCTCATCATTATTCATTATTTCACCTCAACTACTTCACCAATAATCTTAGTTATTATTTTAGATCCTGGACTATAAAAACATTTATAGGTTTTATTTTTCTTTATATCTTTTTTATCTTTAACATAATATTCTTTAATACCTAATTCTTTATTATCAAGAGTTATACAATAAAACTTTTTATTAATATGTTCTATTTCTATTACCTTACAATTATATACTTTACTACTTATAAAATAATAATAAATAGTAAAGATAAATGATAAAACTATTGCAGAACCTATTAATATCTTAGAATATGATATTTCATGTAATGTTGAATTAACAATTAAAGAAATACCAAATAAGAATAATAAAGTACATGATATAACACCTATAATAGAATCAATTCTATCATGTAGTTTATATAATAAATAATCCTCTTTATCTATTAATATAAAGCTCTTAAATAATATAAAAGATGATATTAAAGATACAAATAAACCTATCAATAATAACACTGTATCTAATTCATTATTTAACATATAACCATATAATGTTGAAGTATATATAGTTACTCCTGTAAAAAATACAGGAATTAGTAATAATATTAAAATAATAATCATATTATCCTCCTTAAAATAATAACTGAAACTATAGTTTCAGTTATTACTATTGTATCTTTCCTGTATTAACTTGAACTTGATGTACAGGAGCACCAGTATTAACTGATGTTACTACCCTCTTAACAACTTTAACTTGAGGAGCAGGTTTATTTGCAACTAAGTTATTAACTGGAACAACTTTAGGAGCAACCATACCTGGAGTAGTTACTGGTTTTGTATCTACTACTTTATTAGTAGTAGGAGCTACATTAACATTTTGTTGAATTGGTGTATTTGGAACATTATTGTTAATAATTGGTTGAACAGGTACTTGTTTTTGTCCAACTTGTGGTACAGCTGTTGGTCTTACTACTTGTTGTCCAATAGCTGCTGAACTATTACCATTTAATGTTATTTGTGGTTCTGCTTGTTTCATAGATCTTTGAGAATCAGCTTTATTAGATACCACTAAATTATGATATTTTTCTTCTTGTTGTTTTAATTTATTAATTAAGAAGAATATACCTCCAATACCACCTAACATACCTATTGATAATAATATTATAGGTATTAATGCTTTATTAGATTTCTTAAAGTGAATAGTATAAAGTGTTGATGATAAATTACCATATGTAACTTTAACATACGCTGTACCTTCACCTTTAGTTAATTTAAATATTCCATCACCCATTATTACAGTGTCAGGATTCTCAGCTGTAGCATAAATATATACTTCTTCAGTACCAGCAGGAACAGATACTGTATATTCCATAGTATTAGGATCAAATGTTAATTTGTAATTAACTATACCTAACTCTTTTAATAAAGTACTTACAGGAGAATCTCCTGGACGAGTAATTATTAATGAAATAGTAGCTGTATTACCATCTTCATCTTTTAATACTATAGATACACTATTCTTACCAGTAGCTAAGAATCTTTGTCCAGTACCATATATTGTTACTCCTTCAGGAGCAGTAGCGTTTATTTCTACAAATTCTCTACTTGAGTCTGTAGTAACATAATATATTCCATTTTCTCTAGTTATAGGATATTCATCAACTGTAAGTGATGTTAAATATAACTTACTATGAATATAATATGTAGAATCATCACGATATTGAACTGGAGTATAAATTATATAACCACCAGAGTATGATCCGTAAGGACCATTTGGATCATATGGTATATATGCATGTCCAGGTCCATATGGTGTATTAGGATTACTTGGATCATAAGGTACATATGGATCATTTGGATCAATTGGATTACTTGGATCAACTGGAGTTTCTATATAGCTTGTTGTAGTTGTAGTTTCTTCAGGACTTGGAACATATCTAGTTGTTGTTGTTGTTCCAGGATTACTTGGAGTATATTGTTTAGTAGTTGTTGGTTTTGCAGTAGTTGGCTTTGTTGTTGGATTTGTTGGTTGTGTAGCAGGAGCACTTACAGTAACTCTTCCACTACCTTGAACACTAATATTACTATCTTCAAAGTTACCATCACCAATGTAAGATAACTTAACAACAACATTTGTACTACCAGCTGTTACTCCTTTAAATCTAATTACAAATAAAGCAACTTTTGAATTATATGTTGTTCCATATAAGTTGAAACTACTTGCATTTACAGTTCCTTGGAATGTAGATGAAGAAGCTGAAACAAAGCTTGCAGCTCCTCCACTTATATTTATAGAACCAGATGCTGCCATGATACCTGCAGTTGGAGTAGCATATACAGTACAAGAAGTTTCTTGACCAATTTGTACACTTCCACATGAAACACTTAAAGTTGCTGTACCAGCTGCTTGTGCACTAAATGGGATAATAACTATTATTAATAAACTTATTATATATAAACTTATCTTTCTCATTTCTTCTCTCCTCCTTATATACTACTTAATACACCTGTCGCGAATTGGAATAACTTACCAACATCCGCGAGTGTTATGGCATCTTGTTTTCTTACCTTTGCAGCTCTTAACTGGAATTTATCAGTTATAGTTACATTATTGGTTACATATTGGAATATATATCCAACATCTGCAAGAGATATCTTACCATCTTGGTTAACATCTCCAACTACTACTATTGTGTAAGTAGCATCTTCAGGGTTAACTAATTTGAAATTAGTTCCTACGACTGATGCAGAATTTGTAACATCTTGACCATCCTTATTTAAGATCTTATATCCTTGATGGACATTATTTAAATTAGATAAGAATATTGTTTTTCTTAATTGCATAGTAGAAAGTGATTTAACATAAATTATGTTATCATCACCATCTTTAATTACATCGTAATTGTTACTTTCTATAGGTAATACAGTAACAATTGGATTATCAGGATCATATTCACCATATAAGTGAACTTGTACTACTTCTACTTGTCCACCATAAGTAATATTAATATTGTAATCTCCTTCAGGTAAATTATCCTCTAATGGAGTATAAGTTACATTTATTTGATTATTAGCTATATTAATACCAAACTTATTAGTAACATTTGTAGTACTAGATGTCACTTGTACATCTATTTCATTTTCTGATCCTTCAGTATTAGCTACATAATTGATGATATAACTACCACCATGTGAATTATGTACTACTTTATCTGGTGTATTAGAAACAATTGATACATCTCCTATTTCTAAATATCTATCAGCTTCATCAATTACTACCCAATAGTATTTAGAAACTGTCTTACCATTATAAGAGAAGAATGTTTCTAATTTATAAGAACCTACACTTAATGTATTACCTTTAAATGTGGCTACTAAATAGAAATCACCATTTGTAGATGTTTCAGGTGTTGTAACAATACTAAATAAGAATTTATTTGTTACATCATTACCTTGATAATCATACATCTTAGCATTACTTGCAAACTTATAAATATTACCACCACTTGCATCACCATATTGGTCTCTTAAGAAATATGGGATGTTTTTACTTGATAAATGATATGTAATAGAACCACTTGTATTAACTATTAATGGTGTTGGATTAACTGATATATCATATATATCAAAGTCAAAGTATTCACCATATACTTCAAATTCAGTAGTTTGTTCAATAACATCATCATCAGGTGAATTATATCTAGTTACATAATAATATGTTCCAGGATTTACTGTTGCTACACTAGGACTATAAGTAATTATAGTCTTATGATTATCAGCAAATTCATTTACTGAATTTAATATAAAAGAATTTACTTTATAACCTCTATTATCAAGAATAAATCTTTCAACTTCTGAATAATCTACACCTTCAACTTCTACATCGATTGATACTTGTCCATTTAAAGATTTATATAAGCCATTAACTTCTTCATCTTTATATTGAGATTTAATTGATACATTAGAATGTTGAATTGAAGCAAATACAGAATGAACATCAAATTCAATTACTCTAAAATATGTTGATTCATAATATAAGATTAATTGATATCTACCTGGTTGAATCTTATAAGATCCATCTTCATTCTTCTTAGGAGATAATACAATATATCTATAATTTCCTTCACCATATTGATTTACATCGAAGAAATCACCATATTGGTTAGATGTTGGATTACATGTAGTGTATTTTCCATTAGAATCTTTTATACATGATTGACTAACACTATAATTTACATTATAGTCATGAATTCTATTGTTGATAACTCCTGTGATTTTAACACTATCAGAATTTTTAAAGAATCCATCAAATTCTCTTGCAGTATTAGTTCCATGATAATTATTAAATGTTGATTTAATAGATGAAGATTCAATATCCCATCCAAACATATCTTGGAACTTAGTTAATTCGAATTCTCCATTAAGTCCATAATAATTAAATTCACCATAATAATCGCCGGTCATATCAACATTATTCTTATTTAAGATAAATGTTACATTAGCAGTACACTTACCTGCTTCTTCATAATTACAATTGATATTACTAAATTCATATCTCTTTAAATGTTTATTTGAATCACTTGTATTATATACATCTATATAATTACTATAGCTTTCATTGTAATATAATAATTTAAATGCAATAGAACTTATTTCATCTTCAGTTAAATATTGAGTTTCTATTTGTTTAGTGAATGATAGTTCATCAGTAGTTGCATGAGCCTCTTCACCATCTTTTATTACAACCTTATATTCATCAGCACCTACTTCAAATGGAATATCTATTTCAGCAGGTTCAGAACCAGGTTCAGTATATGAGATTTCCAATCCATAAGTACCTATATATGTAATATCAGGTGCATTTGTATAGTTAGTTAAATCAACTGAATATACTATTGAATTACCTGTTGTATCTTCTTCATTAGTACTAATATTTACATGATAATTGAAGAACTTATTTCCATCTAACTTGAAGTCATTTCCTTCTTTAGTTAAATATCTTCTAACACCATCTTGGATGTAATATAACTTAAGTGCAATATTACTTGGATTAGTTATATATGTACCTATTGCTGATATTGTTTTAGTATCTGAATAATTATGAATAAATGATGGATAATGTTCTTCATCAACAGGAACTAATCCATAATATTTATTAGTTAAATCAAATACTTGGAATACATCTCTAATTAATGAAATACCATTATCAGGATTAGTATACTCTACAACAATTCTATAATGTCCTGGAGTTATACCTTCTTTAGTATCAATTATTATTACATATTGTCCATCAAAATTAGGATTATAATTCATTCTACCAATTGGAGTTACTACTTCTTGGTCATCAATAGTACCAAATGATATATTGTAATAATTTGGATCAGCATCTACCCAATTTAAAGCATTAATTTGAGCATTAGTTAAATCTGTAGAAATATCATCAGCTGTATATTGTACTTTATATGTAATATTGTCATAGTCATATATATACTTAGGTGTTATTTCATAAGTAACTGTAGAATCAACATTGTAATACATTCTATGTTGTTTAGATATATCATTAGAATATCTTGGAACATCAAGTGAAACATCATATTCAGGTGCTATATATCTTATAGATGACATATGTATATTTCGATTCCAGTTTTCAGGATATTTAGATGGAGTAATAACTACTTCATCTGGGTCATATACACCATCACTGATACCATTATTTAAATAACCAATACCATATCTATCTGGTGAATAGTTAACATATACATAGTAATCAACAGGTTCAACTTCAGTCTTAGGTAAAATCTTAACTGCGTGGTCAATATCAGTAGCAGGATATTCTCCATGAATAACTCCTCTATTGATATTACCATTTCTATCAAAGTCTAAACTAGCTATTGCTATATCATATGTTTTATCTCCATTAAAACGAGATAAATATTGATCTTTAGTAACAGTATAATTTCTATTGTTATATCTATAAGTTATTTTTTCTGTACCATATTCTGTAAACATTCTAACAATAGAATAATTATAGTTATCTGTATTTCTATTGATAGAACCATTTGAATTAAATACATATTTATTTAATAACTTATTAGCATCTTTATACTTAGTCTCAAATAATGAACTACCATTTAATGTTTCAGTTATAGTTTCATAATCTTTATCATTATAGTTTTCATCTTCATCTTCTGAATATCTATAAGTAATAGTATTATCCTTATATGAATCTAATATAATTGTATATTTTTGATCAGTCTTAACATCAATATCAAATTGATCAGTAACATCATATGAATCATCATAAGGATATGTTTGAGAAACAAATGATCCATTAATAACTCCTCTATTAACATTACCATCAATATCAAAATCTAATATTTGGTATGAATCTACTAGAGTATCCTGTTGATTAGTTTTGGAAATATATTTTTCCTTCTCAATTCTAGCAGTTGCAGTTCCACTAGTAATATAAGTTAAATAATCAATCTTATTAACTGTTTCAATCTTTAATATTGAATTAGGTATATTATCAGAAGTTCTATCGATATTACCATTAGCATCATACTTATATTTTGTTAACATTTTATAAGCATCTTTATACTTAGTTTTCAACAATGAAGAATCATTAACTACTTCAGTTATTGTAGTATAATTTTTTAAATTATAACTTTCCGCTTCATCTTCAGAATACCTATAAGTTACTTCATTAGTAGTAGCATTATATTTATCAATTATAATTGTATAATCTGTTTGATCATAGAAATATGTATTTCCATCATCATCTTTATCAGCTCTCTTAGTAAATATCTTAATTGCACCAGCTGTTTGAATACCTTCAGCTTCATATTTAGTATATGGGTCTATCTCACCTTTAAGCATTCTTAGAGATAAATAGTATTCATATCTTTTATTTCCTGGTGGGAATAGTCCAGCTAATGGATCACCAGAATCCTCATGTTTTTCAACAGATGTAGCTAAGAAGAAGTCTTCAGGAGCATTATCTATTTTAAAGTATTTAGCTACTGGTAAATAATTACCAAATGCATATTCTATTTTATAATTACCTGTATATTCATCTTTAATATCATCATATACAATATTAACTGTAATTAAATTGTGGTCTGTATCAATTTCCCAAGTAAATGAGAAGGCATCATCTTTATCTTCTTTAATACTATAATTATTACCATTTGTAACAAGATATCTTTTATATACTTGATTAGTATAATCATCAGCACCCTCAGGTCTTTGAGTTATAGTAACTGTTGCATTATCAAAATAGTATTCAATATCTGAATCTTCATCACTATAAGAGTATTGTAATCTAAATCTACCACCACCAGCAGATCTAATAGATTTATTAACAGTATCATATTCTCTATAATAACCATCAACTATTTTTACTGCATGTCCATCAACAAATTTATAAGTATTAACATTAATTACACCATAATTATTTTCAAAATCTGTTTTTAATACTTTAGTTAATGTAGATGTAGTTGTTGGATTTGGGTCAGTATAATAACTTACGTATTGATTACCATCTTCTGTTGATATGTTTTTAATATATAAATTTGGTCCAAAAGAATATAAATAATATCCATCAGGATCATAATGTTCTTCCCAAATATTAACACCTGAATAATTAGTAATAAACTCCCATACGTTAATATTTCTTGCATTTTCTTCATTAGAATATTTAATAGTAACTGTATTATCGTGATATCTAATAAAATCATATGATGATGGATATCTAGTTAATCTATTTGAAGAAGAATCAACATTAATAAGTTTTAATTCATTAGCTGAAAATATAATATATGCAGTGAAGTATAAGTCACCTCTTGCATTAGAATAACTAGGATTTGAATACTTAAGTGTTATTTCATATGTACCAGCTGGTAATTCATCTGATTTTCTATTCCACCAATATCCTGTAATATTAGGTTTTGAAGTATGTATTTGAACTTGAGCATAATCTAAATTTTCACTACCCCAAGTATGTTCAATATTAAACTTGCTTTTATAAGTGTTATTAACTCTACCATTATATTTAACTTCTTCAATAGTAAAATGATTTGTTCCTTCATTTGCTTCTATTCCTTCAACATTGGAGAATACGAAATCAAAATAACTATCAACTGTTGTTTTACAAGAGCCCTCTCTCCAACATGTACCATATTGATTGTCTAATGTTGCATTATAATATTTACCTAATAAAGTAAAGTTTTTAGTTTTAGCTCCACTATCGTAACCATCGATCCATACTTTTACTTGATAAGATCCTGAAGCATAACTGATGTGTCCTTTTAAATCCAAATATAAATAATAGTTTCCTGAACCATTTATACGCTTAGCTGTACTTATATTAAAGTATTTAGTCATATCAGTATTTGAAAGTTTAACTTCATATTTAACATCTTCAATTTTATCTAAACTAGTAGTTCCTAAATCAAATCTAACTCTAGTTAATTTATTACTGTATGCTTCATTTGCTGTAACAGTTGTATCATCCATATAGTATGTTGGTCCAGCTAAAGTAATAGTTGGTGTTGGTGTATTTCCTTGGTCTATACCACTAACAGCACCTGTATTGTCAGATAATAAATCTCCATACACTATATGAGATACATCAAGAATTGTATTAGTTAGTTTATCATTTAAGTGTACTCTAAAAAATGCTATAGACGCTACTATAACAACAAGTAAAAAAGTATATTTAACAAGTCTATTAGTATACCTTCCCATATCATACACTCCTATTATTTAAATTATACTATAGATAAACCTTTTATATCAATGAAACTAGGCAATTACTTAACTATTATTCAGTATATATTTTGTATATTTACGTAAATAAAAAATATACCTTTTTTAAAGGTATATTTAGAATAATGTTTCTTCTTTATTTCCACCTAAATGTTTATATGCTTTTTCAGTTGCAACTCTACCTCTTTGAGTACGTTTAATAAATCCTTCTTGCATTAAATAAGGTTCAACTACATCTTCTAATGAAGATATTTCTTCACCCATAGCAGAAGCCATAGTTTCTACACCTACTGGACCTCCATTAAACTTGTTTATTAAAGTAGTTAAATATTCTATATCTAATGAATCTAATCCATATTCATCTACTTTTAATCTCTTCAAGGCATCTTTAGTTATTTTAACATCTACTTTTCCATCGCCTAAAACTAAAGCAAAGTCTCTTACTCTTTTAAATAATCTATTAGCTATTCTAGGTGTTTTTCTAGATCTTGCAGCTAATTCAAGAGCAGCATCTTCTTCAATTTCCATATCTAATACTCTTGCTGTTCTTTTAATTATTTCTTTTAACTCTTCTATAGAATAGTATTCTAGTTTATTAACAATACCAAATCTATCTCTTAAAGGTGAAGATATATCACCTGCTCTTGTTGTTGCTCCAACTAGAGTAAAAGGTGGTAAATCTATTTTAATACTACGAGAAGCACCTTCTCCACCTATAACTATATCTAATTCAAAATCTTCCATGGCTGGATATAACATTTCTTCAATATATTTAGGTAGTCTATGTATTTCATCAATAAATAATACATCACCAGGTTCAAGGGTTGATAAAACCGCAGCTAAATCACCTGCTTTTTCAATAGCAGGACCTGTTGTTGTTCTAATATTTGAACCTAATTCATTAGCAATAATATGAGCCAATGTTGTTTTACCTAATCCAGGAGGACCATATAATAAAACATGATCTAATGGTTCATTTCTCATTTTTGCTGCTTCAATGAATACTCTAACATTTTCTTTAACTTCTGTTTGTCCAATATATTCATCAATATGTTGAGGTCTTATAGTTTCATCAAAGTCTTCTTTTAATTCATCATTAGTAATAATTCTATCCATAAAACCTCCTATTTAAGCATAAATTGTAAAGCTTGTTTAATTTGTTCTTCAATAGTTTTACTGTTATCTATATTAGGTAAAACTTTCTTAATATCTGGCATCTTATATCCTAATCCAGTTAATACTTCTACAAGTTCATTATTAGTTGTAGTTGGACTATCTGATGTAGCTAATTTACCTTTTAAGTCTAAGATTATTTGTCTAGCTAATTTATCTCCTATCTTAGGAAATTTAGTTAAATAAACAACATTTTCTCTATCAATAGCATCTACTATTCCTGATACTGATCCTGTTGCAAACATAGGCACAGCAGTACGTGGGCCTAAACCTTTAACATTGATTAATCTTAAGAATAAATCTTTCTCCTCTTTTGTTTGAAAGCCAAATAAATCTTGTGAATTTTCAGTAATTTGATGATATAAATAAACCTTATATTCTTTACCTTCTTGATATGAATATGGATTAGGTACTATTACATCATAACCAATACCATGATTATCAATAACAATCTTATTAGGTGTTACTTCATCTATGATTCCATTAATATAATTATACATTTATATCATCTCCTATTTCATTATAACATAAGAATATTAATACAAACATACTTTTGTGTAAATAAAACTATTGAAAATAATTTACCCATATATTATACTTTAATTAGAGAACGTATCAGATAACTGATGCTATCTCGTTTTTGTGGTAGCACCTAGCTTATGCTAGATGCTTTTTTTATTATCAACCAAAAACCATGAAAGATATATTTAATACCTAGTTAAAGATGATTAATAAAATAATTATTATAATCAATAAGAAAATGATTATATCACTTCTTTTAATCATAATAATCACCTCACTTCATGTAAAAGCGAGATAACATCTAGTTCCAATACGTTCAATAGAAGGAATTAATCCCTCTACTATATATATACAAGATAGATATATTAAATCTCGAATAAATAATAAAAAGATGCATATAATTCGCATCTTTTTTATTAGAATAATGATAATTGATTAGATTCAGGCATATCATCTATACAACCTAATTCTTTAAACTTATCAATAGTTGAACCTGATACTTTACCTCTAATCTTTAAATCTTCTTGAGATATAAATGGTGCTTCATTTCTTGCTTTAACAATTGAATAAGCAACATTCTCTCCTAGTCCATCAATAGCTCTAAATGGAATAATTAGTCCTTTTTGATCTTCTGTTATAACAAAATGTTTAGCATCAGATTTATTTAAATCAACATTCTTAAAGTATATTCCACGACAAGCTGCTTCAAGACAAATTTGAAGAGTATCTCTAGTATCTATTTCTTTATTAGATGGATTTGGTTTAGCATCTATTTCATCAATTTTAGCTCTAATAGCATTTTCTCCTTGAACCATTGATGCAATATCAAATTGATCACGTCTTATTGAAAGATAAGCACAATAATACCAAATAGGATGATGTACTTTAAACCATGCAATTCTAAATGCAGATGTAACATATGCTGTTGCATGTGCTTTAGGGAACATGTATTTTATCTTACGACATGAATCAATATAATAATCAGGTATATTATATTCTTTTAAAGTCTTAACATGTTCTTGCCATCCAGCAGGATCTTTAGAAGGCTTACCCTTACGAACGAATTCCATTATCTTGAAGGCTTTACCTGCAGGTACACCCCAAGCAATTAAGTTAACCATGATGTCGTCACGACAACCAATAACTTTTGAGAACGGAACAACATTATTAATAATTAAATCTCTAGCATTACCTAGCCATACATCTGTACCATGAGATAAACCAGATATTTTAATTAATTCAGCAAATGTTTTAGGTTTAGTTTCTTCAAGCATTCCAAGTAAGAATGCTGTACCAAATTCAGGAATACCTAAAGTACCTGTTGGACAATACTTTTCACCTGTCTCTTTATTTACAAGTCCTCTTAATTGATTAGGTTTAACTCCTAATACTTCAGGTCCGGTAAAGATAGACATGGTTTCTTTATCACCTAAATCTATTTGAGTTACATCGATATTAGATAAATCTTGTAACATTCTTAATACTGTTGGATCATCGTGTCCAAGTATATCTAGTTTTAATAAATCATCTTCAATCTTATGATAATCAAAGTGAGTTGTTCTCCATGCAGCTGTTGGATCATCTGCTGGGAATTGGAATGGTGTAAAATCAAATACATCCTTATAACCTGGAACAACAACTATACCACCTGGGTGTTGTCCTGTTGTTCTTTTAACTCCTGTACAACCTACAGCTAGTCTTTCAACTTCAGCAACACGACAATTACTTGTTATAACTTTTTCTCTTTTTAAGTCATCTTTAGAAGCTAACTCTAAACCATAAGCCTTACATTCATTCTTTAATTTATCATACTCTTTTTCTTCAAAGTAACCTTGTACATATCCAAATGCTGTTTTATCAGCAACAGTTGCAATAGTACCTGCTCTATAAACATTATCAGTACCAAATAATACCTTAGTATAATCATGAGCAAATGGTTGGTCATCACCTGAGAAGTTAAGATCGATATCAGGAACTTTTTCTCCTTGGAATCCTAAGAATGTAGCAAATGGCATATCATTTCCTTGGTGAATCATATGAGCATTACATTTAGGACAATCTCTTTCAGGTAAATCAAATCCTGATAAGTATACTTGCTCTTCACCTTGTTCATCTATATAAGTAAAAGCTTTACCATTTTCATCTTTAAACATTGAATAATGACACTCAGGACAATAGTAATGAGGTGGTAACGAATTACATTCAGTTATTCCCATCATTGAAGCAACAAATGAAGAACCAACTGAACCACGTGAACCAACTAAATAGCCACGGTCATTTGAATGTTTAACTAATTTTTGCGCAATTAAATAAATAACGTCGAATCCACCACCAATGATTCCTGATAATGAATCTTTAGCTTTAGCAATAGCTGCTTCTTTATCTAATGATTCATCTTCTCTCATTAATCTCTTAGAAAATAAATCAACAATGAAATCGAATCCTTTCATGATTACTTCATGCATAGATTCAGAATATATTTTATCTTTTTCTTCATCGCTTATTCCTGGATGATTTTCATTTATATAATCATCTACTAGTGAATAAATAGTACCACCATAGAACTCTTCAGCAATTCTTTCTTCAATGTTTCTAGGTAATGGATCACCATACATTGAATGTGCTTTATTAAAAACTAAGTCACGACAAGTTTCTTGTGAATGTTCAATTATTGGTGAGAATGGTTTATGTGGATGTAAGATTACTTCTAATACATCAACTTGATCCATAATCTTTAAAGTATTATCTATTACTATTTCATTAATTAAATCTTCATCTTTTAACCAACTAAATGATTCTAACATTTCATCAGTTGTTCTAAAATATTGAGCAGGAATATGTCCTTCCCTATATTTTTCACCTTTATTATATTTAGAGTTTAAATAATATACTCCATTGTCATAGTCAAATCCTATTAAACCACTTATTTGTAATTTACCTAAAGATGTATCTATTTCATATCTCTTATCTTCATCTTTATTCTTTAATCTGATTTCATCAGGATTATTCTTATTAGCTACATACATATGACATATATTATTTGATGTAATTGGTATAGATGGAGTTAATTGTAAAGCATAAATATACTTTAATACTTTAATATCAACAGGAGATAATTCTTTACCAAATAATGCTGCTTTCTTTATAGCATCTTCTATATTTTCACTGTTAACATTTTGTCTTCTATAACCATTTAAATATCTAGCTAATACATGTCTTCCTTTACCAGGTACATTTTGATTAACTATTATTTCTCTATATAAATTATCTTCTTCATTTAAGATATGAACATCACCAGTAGCTACTACTAGTTTATTATTATCTTTAGCTACCTTAATAATCTTCTTAATTAATTTCTTTAAATCATTCATATTATTAATATCATGATTACGTAGTAAGTGTTCATAGTTTTCTATTGGTTGGATTTCTATGTAATCATAGAATTCCATAGCTTTAGCTAATTCTTCTTCAGTTTTTGTTTCAGCTATATTAAATATTTCACCATTTAAACAAGCTGATCCAACTAATATACCTTCTCTAAATTCATTAACTAGCTTTCTTGGTATTCTTGCATTTCTTTGCATGAAGTTTGAATTAGCATAAGAAATAATCTTAAATAAATTCTTTAAACCTACTTGGTTCTTAGCAATTAAAGTAATATGTTTTGTTAAATCATACATATTAGCTAAATGCTCAGTGAAAGTTTTAGCTGGTATATTTTCATACATTTGAAGGCAGTCTTCATGACACCATGAATATTTCCAAACATAATCTTTATTACCATATTTTTCAAAAGGATAAATAGTATCCTCTTTAACTTCTTCTTCAGGATCTAATAATCTAACATAATTCTTATATGATGATATTTCACCTATATGTTCTCTATATTTAATATTATTTCTAATACTTAAATCTTCTAATAATCCTAAATTATTTAAATCAGATATTTTTTCAACACCATCAATTTGCTTTAACATCTTATTAAATATAATAGCAGTATTCTCTGAGTCTACATCGGCTCCATGGTGTTCACCAACATATATAGAAACATATAAACTCTTTGGTCCAAAAGGAGTCATGTAATTAAATACACATTGATTCTCTGCAGCATGTAAACTATATTCAGGATTAAAATCCATTAGAGTATAGCCATCTTTTAGCTTAACTTCAATATTAACTTTTTCTGTTTTAGATGCTTTATATATCATAGGTAAGTAATACTCATGTTTTACTTTAGTAATAACTTCTTCTGTAGTTATTTCTGCTTCTTGATATTCTACATCTATAACTTTTAATATTGATTCACCATCAACTAAGATATCTTCGATTTCGTTTTCATCTATCTTATAATCACTTGCTGATACTGCTCCTTCAGATTCTTCTTCATCTGCTTCACCAGTATCAACACCATAAGCTTTACCTAAAGCTGCTAATGAGTGTCTCTTTAAATCTCTATTAATAACTCTTGATAACATTAATGTATCAATTATAGGATTCTTTAATTCTCCTAAACTATATTTATAGTAAGCCATATCTAACATTGATTTATCAAATTTAGCATTATGAGCTACTAATGGACAATCACCTATCCACTCTTTAAATTCTTTAATAACTGTTTCTTCATTAGGTGCATCTTTTACATCGTCATCAGTTATATTAGTTACTCTTGTTATCTCAGGATCTATCTTACATCCTGGATTAATTAATGAATCATATCTATCAATGATTTCACCATTCTTGACCTTTACTCCACCTACTTCAATCATAGAGTTTCCAAGTCCTGCATTGAAACCTGTTGTTTCAGTATCGAATACAACAAATGTATTATCTTTTAATAATTCATCATTAGGGTTAAAACATACATTTAAGAATGATTCACACATATCTAATTCAACACCATATAATGCTTTAAAAGGTTTAAAATGTTCTTTTTCATCCTTTAATTCAAGTATGAATTCTTCTATTTGTTTAATACCTTCTTTATTAGCGGCATCGTTTTGTTTTAACTCTTCTAATGTCTTTTCATTTTCAGCTATTTTTTCATCAAATTCTTTTTTCTTACCTTTGTTATATTTAGTAACAGCATCAAATACAACTGGGAAAGCTTGGCATCCATCATGATCAGTTATAGCAATACCTGGCATACCCCATGAAATAGCTTGTTTAACTAATACACCTTCATCAATAATACCATCCATTTGGGACATCATTGTATGAGCATGTAATTCTATTCTTTTCTTTAAAGCTGTATCTTTTCTTTTAATAATTGGACTATCAATTGGTTCATATTTATTCATCATAAATACTAAATCTTTTTCGTATTTATCATCTCTAACATCACCAACAAAATGAAACCAATTACCTTCTTTAAATGTCTTACCTAATTCTTTATATTCTTCTTCATCTTTAGCAAATTTCTTTAGTTTAATTGAATAAGTATTATCTGATACCCATAAAGTCATTAAATAAGATGTACCACCATCTCTTTTCTTTATTTCATCAAATTGAGTTTTAAATACATAAGCATCTATATTACATGAATTTTCTTCTTTAGTAATTGATGAAATAGATACATTACCTTCTCTAGAATACTCAACTTTCTTTCTACGGAAGAATTTATTATCTGTAGTTGGTTCTTCTCTTTTATATACTGGTTCAACAGCTTCACTTTTTATCTTATCTATTTCTTGTTTAATCTTATTATTTTCTTTAACATCAAACACTATATTAGTTTTAATATTCTTAATACCTAATAAAGATAATTTATTAATAATATTCTTATTAATTGTATTAATAATAGACTTATCTATTTCTGTAGATACATCGATATTAATTATTTTATTTTCACATGTAATTTTATCTAAATCTATAGTCTCTAAAGAATGATTATTAGCTACTTCTTTCTTAAAGAAATATATATAATAATCTAATATATCCTTATCATCTTCATTTTCATAATACATCTCAATATTAATCTTTTTTACATCTTCTATTCCATCCTTACAAAGATTAATTAAAGATATTAAAGAATTAATATTAACAAGATTTATTGAGTCTATTTTTAGAGTCCAATAATTATCTTTTTTATTTACAATACATTCTCTTAAAGTACATTCATCAAAAGAAGCTATATCATTAAAATTAATTTTTTTAAAAAATCTAAGTAGCCTTTCGTCCATGATATAACCTCCCAAATATTTATTAATAATATTATACAACAAATGTACTATATAAAGATATATAAAAGTTAGTTTTTAACATAAAAAAAAGATACTTTTACGTATCTTCTAAATTCTATTATGTATCGTAATGAACTCTTATTATTTCTAGTTCATATAAGAACTCATCACCAACATTACCATCAAGATCTAAACGATCTCCAGGTATATTATCTATTAGTTCAAAGTCAGCTGCTTCAAGTACATGTTGAGCTGCAATATTATGTTCATCACATGTAGCATATAAAGAACCTAAACCATTCTTAGACTCTACTTCAGCAACCTTCTTTAATACTTCTTTACCATATCCATGTCCCCATGAATCTTTATGGATTACAAGTACTACTGATTTACTTCTAGAATCCTCTTTATATAAATCAATATAACCAATTATTTTATTAGTTTCTTTTTCTTGAATAACTGATATATCATTGTACTCTGGTTTATATGTATTAAGAATATAACTCTTAAATTCATCTAAAGACATATTTTCTTTATATCCTAATAAATACATACCTACATCTCTATTAGTTCCCCATGCTTCATACATGACTGAGATATATTCAGGTATAAAATTTTTAATTATACATCTTCTAGTAGTACATTCCATATATAAAACTACCTTCCTATACTATATAAACTATATCACATATATATTTTAAAAAAAATATTTTTTAGTCTTGTTTACTCTTTCTTATAGTAAAGGTATCTTCTTTTATTACATCAATTATAGATGATAATAATTCTTTTATTATCTCTTTTGTATCATCAGATAGTTTACCTGATTCTCTAACTATTAATAATAATTCTTTAATATCTTTTGCATGTATCTTATAAAGAGTTTCTATATTACATCTTTCAAATACATTAAAAATATCTTCTACAAATTCTCTTCTTGTTTGATAATCATATTTATTTAACCAGTTAGTTATAGCTTTATCTAAATTCTTACTAAATTTAGATAATTCATTAACTTGATTAAACTTATCATCAATAATATCCCAATTGTATATTGAATGTGCATATATACCCTTTACATTAGATTTTATTATCTTACTCTCTTTAGGATTATTAAATAATAAACCTACTATAGAATAATTAGGTATTAAAGAATGGAATCTTTTTTGAACACTTAAATATCTATAGGATTTTAATTGTTCTTTCTTTAATCCTGGCCCATCAAATGAATATATTTCTTTAATCTTATGTTGTTTTAACATATTCATATACATAGTACCAACTAAAGCTAAATTACCACCTTTAGAATGTCCACTGATGATATAATTCTTTTCGCTAAAGAAAGGTATATGCTTATTTAAATAAGATGCTGCTCTTCTTTGAGATGGTATAGGAAATTGATAAGACATTTGAAAGTCTTCTTTCCAACCAACTATTTCATCGTCTGTTCCTTCTACAGATATAAATACTGTATTAGGATCTATATCTATAAACATAGCACAGAATTGTATTGATTCATCTGTTACATATTCATAATTATATAGTTTTAAGTGTTGATATCTTTTTTTATCTATTAAGTTCTTAGCTATTGCATAGGCATCTTTTAATCCTAATCCATGATTCTTTAATTCTTTATCTGTATAAAAATCAAAGAAACTTTTAACAGCATCATTTAATGTAACTTTCTTTTTATTGTTATATAAAATATGATCAAAGTTAAGATATGATAATGTAGTTAATATTGCATAATCAACTTCATTTATTTCTTTTTCTTTAAAGGTTTTATCACCATATTTTTGTATATAATTAATAATAGTACTCATATTAAACTCCTAATTAAAATAAACTAAAAATACCAAATGATCCTAAACTCATGATTATACCTGCAAGTAATACTCCAAGCATAATTGAGATAACACTCTTTTTAAAATCTAAATCTAATAATGAAGCTGCTAAAGTACCAGTCCAAGCACCTGTTCCTGGTAAAGGTATACCAACAAATAATAGTAAAGCTATATATACACTTTGACCTGTTTTAGCAGTTAATTTCTTACCACCTTTTTCACCTTTTTTAAGTATCCATTTAAAAAATTTACCTAACCAATTGAAAGCTTTAGACCACTTTCTCTCAGCTCCCCATACAAGTATTTTTCTTGCAAAGAAGAAAATGAATGGTACTGGTAACATATTACCTAAAATACATAAAATATATAAAGGTACTAATTCTAATGGCCCACCCATTAGATTAGATAAACCAAATGGTATAGCACCTCTTAATTCAACAATTGGTACCATACTTACTAAAAATGCTAATAAATATTTCATGAAATCACCCTGTCTTCAAGAAATCCTAAATTTCTTAGGAATCCTAAATCTTTAAACTTAAATGTATAATATGTTTTTCCATCATATTCATATGTATCATATTCATATATATCTACTAATTTAGATATAAATTGTTGATTGTCAGTAGTTAATGATATATCATCTAAAGTTCCATTTTTAAAAGTAATATTAACATCATAGCGTGTATTTTGTTCAGTAGATGCTTCTAAAGTTGATTTAATAAGAGCATCTACTCTTTCTTCATATTCATCAAACTTCTTATTTAAATCATTAAAAAATTCATTCGTTTTATTTTTAACGCCAGTTAAATGTAATACTTTATTGGAAGCAACAGATACATCTTTAAGATTATTTAGATCAACAGATGATAATAATCTAACTATATCTTCATAATTATCTTCATTATATCTAAGAGATATATTGGGATCGTTAGGATAATAATAGTTTTCATTTTCTTCTACAGGATGACCTGCACAGCAAGCAGTTGTACTATAACCTTCATCCCATAGTTTTAATAAAGTCTTTTCTAAAAATACATTACCTTCAGAAAAAACTTTTGCATTATTAATTCTATCTTGTAATACCTCTTTCATATCATATGAATATGTTGTATTTCGCATAATATCACCTATCTTAATTCATTTATTCTTGATTGTATATCATCACTTAAACATACATATGAACCAGATACAATAGTATCTAATCCTTCAAGCATTGGTCTTGTTTCTTTATTAACTCCACCATCAAATTCAATCTCAAAAGATAGATTATATTTTTCTCTTAACTCTTGTAATTCTTTTATTTTATTTATTGTCGATGGAATAATTTCTTGTCCACCTAATCCTGGGAATACACCCATGATAAGAACAATATCTACATCATCTAAATATTGTAATATCTTATTAACTTCAGTATCAGGATTAATAGCTAAACCAGCTTTAAATCCTAATGAATGAATACATTCTAAATAGTAATTAGTATTACCTATTTCAGAATGAATAGTAATATTATTTATATTAGTCATGAATTGTAGTTCTCTTATATATTTAATAGGATCTACTACCATCATATGAATATCTAATTTTCTATCTACCCCATCACATAAAGATAATACTTCTTTAGGTAATAATTGAGTATTAGTAACAAACTTACCATCCATCATATCAATATGAAGGTAATCAGTATTAGTATTTAATAATTCTTTAACTATATCTTCTCTAGTAGTTTTTACTTTAGTTATTGATATTGAAGTTTTCATCATTTGTCACCATCTTTCTATAGTTTTCATATCTTGAAGGTAATATCTTATTATCATTTAAATCTTCTTTAACCTTACATCCTATTTCATTTATATGCTTACAATCCCTAAACTTACATTCATCATTATTGAATTCAGGAAAATAAAATTTTAAATTATCTTTTTCATCTTCAATAATATCTAATGATGAAAAACCTGGAGTATCAGCTATTAATGAATTCTTGTAATTAAATAATTCAACATGTCTTGTAGTATGTTTTCCTCTACCTAAAGCATCTGATATATCATTTGTTTCAAGGTTTAAATCAGGTAATAACTTGTTAATAAGTGTAGACTTACCAACACCTGTTTGTCCTGTTAAAACAACTACTTTATTATCTATATAATTATCTATTATATCTAATTCAGTATTTAATGCTACTTTATAACCTACTTGTTTATAATAATCTATTATCTTATTTATTTCTTTTCTTTCTTCTTCAGTTAATAAATCATATTTAGTAAATATTATTATAGGTTCAATATCTTTAATAGTTACATTAACAATCATTTTATCTAATAAGAATGTTGATAAATCTGGTCTTTTTAAGGAGGTAACTATTAATGCTGAATCTACATTAGCTATCATTGGTCTAGATAGTTCATTCTTTCTTTCTATGATTTCTAAAATATAGTTTTCCTCTTCATTAAATTTAACCATATCACCAACTAAAGGGATAAGTTTATCATTTCTAAACTTACCCCTTGCTCTACAATTGTATGATGATATTTTACCATTATTATTAACTTCTACTGTATATAGATTACTAATAATACGTGTAATTCTACCAACCATTATTCCTCTCCTGTACCTGTTCCATCTTCAGTTTCATCAAAATTTTCAGCAATATATATTTGTAATCTTTGTCCTGTTTGAACTCTTGTTCCAGGAGCTGGATTTTGTTTATAAATAGCACCTTCTGAATAATCATTAGTCATTGTATATTGAGGTTCTACATATGTTACTGAATATTTTTCACACCATGATTGAATCTTTTCTAAGTTCCATGAGCCATCAGTAAAGTCAGGGTATGTAGTATTCATATCTGGTACATATAATGTAACTGTTTCACCAGATTTAACTACTGTTCCTTTAGCTGGTTCTTGTCTTAATACTTGATCAGCTGTTACTTTATTGTAGTCTTCAGGTTCTTCTTTCTTAATAACAACAAATATATCTTTTTCTTCTAATATACCTTGTACTTTATTATAGTTTTGTCCTGTATAATCATCTAAGATTATTCCACCTTCACCAATAGAAACATATAAAGTAATTGTTGAACCTTTCTTAACTGTTCTACCTATTTGTGGAGATGTACGAGTAACATTACCTTCTTGTACATCAGATGAATCTTCTGTTTTAACTTCATTTTCAACAGTTAATCCTAAAGCTTCAAGTTTTTCTTCAGCTTCTACTACACTCATGTTTTTAACATCAGGTATTTTAACTTCTTTAACTGTAGTAAACTTAGGTATAACTATTACTAATGCTGTAACTATTACAAATAATGAAGTAAATATAATAGCTAAAATTAATAATAATTTATTTTCTTGTTTCTTTTCATCTTTTTCATCTTTTACTACTTTTTTCTTAGGAGTCTTAGCTTTAGTGTCTTCAATCTTAGTAGCTTTGATTTCATTTGTTTCAGCAAACTTGTCTAAGAATTCATCATTCTTATCGATTTTACTTTTTAATCTTTCAGCTTTCTTCATCTCTTGATCTGTTGGAACTGGTGTAGTTCTAACTTCACTCTTCTTAATGTTTTCATCATTACTTTCAGCATATTTGAAAACATATTTAGGTTCATTTTCTCTTTCCTTAGATAAAGCAGTCTTTAGATCATCATGCATTTCTCTTGCATCTTTATATCTATTTTTAGGATTCTTAGCTGTTGCTTTATATATAATATTCTCGATTGATTGAGGAATATTTTCTATCTTTGTTCTAATTGAAGGAACTGGTTCCTTGATTTGTTTTAATGCTATTTCAACTGCATTATCACCTCTAAAAGGTAATTCTCCAGTTAATAATTCATACATTAAAATACCCATTGAATAAACATCACTTTGGATAGTAG
>CAMPCD010000010.1 GCA_946643435.1 uncultured bacterium | reverse complement strand
ATTAGTATTCTTTAAATTTACTACTAATTTATTAACTATTCATATATCATTTATATTTGCAGTTATAACAGTATTCTATTTAATAGTATTTGATTTCAATTCTTTAAAAGAAGAAATACATAAGATGTTTCATATATAAACATCTTTTTTTATTGTATAATTAATATGTGATGTATATGGATAATATAGATAAATTATTAGATTCACTTTCTAAATCAAAGTTTAGAGGATCTTTTCATTTAAATAATAAAATGAAAGAATATGTTAAGGAAAAAGGTATTGATAAAATAGAAAGTGATACATTAGATATAATTAATAAAAGATTAAAAATTAAATTACCTAATGATGGAAAACAAACACCAATGAGACAAGTACATCCAACATTTATAGCTCAACATGCAACAGGTACTTGTTGTCGAGGTTGTTTACAAAGAATACATCATATAGATGATGAACATGAATTAACTGAAAATGAAATAAACTATATTACTAAAGTAATAGTTAGATGGATAGAAAAAGAAGTATATTAAATGAGGTGTATCAAATGTTAGGATTAATTGTTGCTAGATCTAAAAATAATGTTATAGGTAAAGATGGAAAAATACCTTGGAATATTAAAGGGGAACAAAAACAATTTAAAGAATTAACTGTTAATAATACAGTTATCATGGGAAGAAAAACTTATGAGGATATAGGTCATCCTCTTCCAAACAGAACTAATATTGTTATTTCAAGAACCACTAAATATGAAGGAGTTATAACTGTTGATTCCATAGAAAAAGCTATAGAATTAGCAAGTGGTAATATTTATATAATAGGTGGATATAATTTATTTAAAGCGGCTATTCCAATGGTAGATGTAATGTATATAACTGATATTAATATGGTTATTGAAAATGGTGATGTATTTTTTCCTGAATTTGATGAAAGCAAATTTAATATTACAATTGGTGAAGAAACACCTGAATATACTAGAAAGATATATAGAAGAAAACAATAAATAGACAAGGAACAATTTACTTTGTTTCTTTTTATTTTTATTGTAAAAAAATATCTTTTAAACTATAATAAGTTTATAGATATTAATCTATAAATAATTTTATATGAAAAGAGGAATTTAAATGGGACCAGGAATGGGTATGCCTCCATTAGTTTTTCTTTTTATTGGCCTTGTAGTAGGAATAATTGGTACTATAATTCTAGTAGTTATAACAGGATTTGGTGCAGGTAAAAAAGCAGAAAAAATAATAAGTGCTGCTAAAAAGGAAGCAGATAGAAATAAAAGGGATTCACTTGCTGAATTAAAGCAAGAACAATTTAAACTTAAACAAGAAGCAGATAGAGAAGTTAAAGAAAGAAAACAAGCAGCTGAAGAAGCTGAAGAAAGATTATTAAAGAGAGAAAAATCTTTAGATAATCGTGAAGAATTATTACAAAATAGAGATGCTTCATTAGATCAAAAAGAAGCAAATCTTACTGCTTTACAAAAACAAGTACAAGAAAAAGATAACAAGATGGATGCTTTAATTAAAGAAGAATTAGAGAAATTAGAAGGTATTGCTAAATTTTCTAAAGAAAAAGCTCATGATGAAATCATGAAACGTGTTGAAAGTGAAATGGAAGTTGAAATAGCTGAATATATCAAAGATGAAATGGCTGAAGCTAAACTTGAAGTAGATAATCAAGCTAAAGACTTACTTGTATCTTCAATGCAAAAGTATTCAATGGATGTAGCTAACTTACAAACAACATCAACTATTAGTTTACCTAATGATGAAATGAAGGGTAGATTAATTGGTAGAGAAGGAAGAAATATAAGAACTATAGAAGCTGTTACAGGAGTAGATTTAATAATTGATGATACACCTGAAGCTATTACTATTTCTTCATTTGATCCATATAGAAGAGAAATAGCAAAAGAAACTATTGAAACATTAATTAAGGATGGAAGAATTCATCCAACAAGAATTGAAGAAATATATGATAAAACTTGTAAAGATATAAACCAAAAGATTACTGAAATGGGTAAGAATGCTATCTATGAATTAGGATTATCTAAGATGGATCCTGAATTAGTTAATTATATAGGTAGATTAAATTTCAGAACATCATATGGTCAAAATGGATTACAACATTCAATTGAAGTTGCAAATTTATGTGGTATTATGGCTGCTGAATTAGGTGAAAATGTTAATTTAGCTAAGAGAGCAGGTTTATTACATGATATTGGTAAATCAATTGATTTTGAAACAGAAGGTTCACATGTTGAAATCGGTAAAGAATTAGCTAAGAAGTATGGTGAAGATGAAGTAGTTATTAATGCTATTGCATCACATCATGGTGATGAACCACAAAAAAGTGTTATTGCTGTATTAGTTCAAATAGCTGATACATTATCAGCTGCAAGACCTGGAGCAAGAAATGAATCTATGGAAAAATATGTTGAAAGATTAGCTCAACTAGAAGAAATAGGTAATTCATTTAAGGGTGTTGAAAAATCATATGCTATGCAAGCTGGTAGAGAGATTCGTGTAATCGTTAAACCTGCTGAAGTAGATGATTTAACTAGTATTAAGATTGCTCGTGATATTAAGAATAGAATTGAATCTGAAATGCAATATCCTGGTACAATTAAGATTACAGTTGTACGTGAAACAAGAGCACAAGAAGAAGCTAAATAGTTTCTTCTTTTTATTTACACAAATAAGAGAAAATATTAATTCTTTAGTATTTTCTTATGATATAATAAATTTATGATGAATTAATCAAATATTTAAAAAATAGGAGGAACAATATGGGATTAATCAAAGCTGCACTTGGTTCAGTTAATCAAGTAATTGGCGATCAATTTAAAGAGTTTATTACATGTCCAGAAGTAAGTAATGATGTAGTAATCCAAAGAGGTGTTGTATCTCATGGTGATGCTAATAGAACTTATACTGAAGGTGTAATAACTAATGGATCAGGAATAGTAGTTCCAAATGGAATGGCTATGATGATTGTAGACAATGGTAAAATTGTTGAATTTACTGCTGAAGATGGTACTTATACTTATGATACTTCTTCAGAACCATCAATCTTTACTGGTGGATTTGGAAATGGATTATTAGAATCTATTAAGACTATTGGAAGCCGTATTACTTATGGTGGACAAGCTGCTAAGGATCAAAGAGTTTATTATGTTAATACTAAACTAATTCCTGGTTTAACTTATGGTTCTCAACAACCAGTTATGATTAAGGATCCAATTTATCAATCAGTTAGAGTTACATACAATGGTATGTATGCTGTTAAAGTTGTAGACCCAGCTATCTTAATAGCTAACTTAGTAGGATCAAATCCTAAAGATACTTTAACATTAAATGATATTTTTACATCAGAAGGTAATACTTCTATGTTAAAACAACAATTTGCTCAAAATGTAGGACAAGCAATTTCTCAATTAATGACTCAAAAGAATGTATCATTTGTAGAAATTCAAAATTATCAATCTGATATTACTACATTAATGAATCAATTATTAGATGCTTCATGGAGAGCAAACTATGGTATTGGTGTTGGTGATGTTACAATCAACATTAATGCAACTGAAGACTCATTAAAGATCATGCAAGAAATGGATGCAGAAATTGCAAAGACTGCAAGACTTGGTCAAGTTTATGCAAACAATATGGCTGGTACAATGGCAGCTGCTACTGCTACAGCTATGAATTCTGCTGCATCTAATGACAATGGTGCTATGATGGGATTCATGGGTATGGGTATGGCACAACAACAAGGTGCTAATGTATTAAATACTGCTATGGGTGTTCAACAACAACCACAAGCAGGAGAAGCTCCTGTACAACCAACTCCAGGACAAGCATTTGCTGGTGTTGTTCAAACTCCAGAAGCTCCAAAAGCTGAAGAAACTCAAGAATAATTAATAAGAAACTTGTAATTTAATTACAAGTTTTTTTATTGTCTAAAATTTGCTAAGAACTCTTATCTGATGTATAATAACTAACCAACAAAGGGGAATTATTATGGTTGATAAGAGATTAATAATAATTGTATTATTAACTTTATTATTATTAACTGGGTGTGGTAAAAAAGAAAATAATACATATACAATTAATTCTAATAATGATACTTATGTAAATGGTAATAGTACTAGTACAACAACAACTACGACTACTACTAAAGAACCTATTACAACAACAACTAGAGAAACAACAACTGTTAAAAGAATTGCTTATGTTTCAGAAGATAATAGGGGACCTAGTACAAATGAAGTATTAGATGAAGCTAAGAATAATGTAAGTATATATATAAATGATATTAATGCTATGATTGATAGCATTAATAGATATAGAGCCAGTGAAGGATTAAAACCATTGAAGTATGATTATCATTTATCTGTTGCAGCCTCTGTTAGAGCTACTGAAATGTCTCATACTAGAGTATTTGAACATGTAAGACAATGTGTAGATAATGATCCTAATAAAGATTGTCGTAAATGGTCTACTGTTTATAGTGATTTAGGAATTAAATATAATAGAGCAGCAGAAAATATAGCATATGGTTTCAATGATATAGAAAAATCTATGGTAGCATTCATGAATTCGCCAACACATAGAAAGAATATTATGAATCCTAACTTAGTTTATATTGGTATAGGTATTGCTCCTATAAATGGAACATACTATTATGCCCAAGAATTTAGAGCATAAGAAAAGAATCTAGTTATTAGATTCTTTTATTTTGTTATATTCATTTATCATATAATCATCTGTCATACCAGCAATATAGTCTATTACTTTTCTATTATTACTAGTATTAACTATATATTCTTTAGTCATATTTTTAAGTAATACTTTATAAATAGATGACTTCTTATTCTTATTATTTAAATCATTTAAATATTGTTTAAATAGAGTAGTAAACATTCTTTTGACTTGTGCTTTTTCTAGTTTATTCATTGAAGGATCATATATATGAATATAATTGAATTCTTTTAAATCTTTAACTGCTTGATATACTTCCTTAGACATAGAAATATAATTCTTTTTATATGAATTTTCAATAATATCATTTATTATATGACCAATTATATCTTTATTATTATCACCTATAATATCTTTAATAGATTTAGGTATTTCTTTTTTATATAGTAATCCTAAACGAATAGCATCTTCAATATCTCTTCCTAAGTAAGCTATAATATCTGATATTCTTACTACGCATCCTTCTAAAGTCATTGGAACAAGATGTTTTGCATGTTCTTTATCGGTATAACATAATTCATAATCTCTTATGAATTCTTCTTTAGTCTTTTTAACTGGTTTATATTTTTCTTGAACAAATTCACCATTATGGCATAAGATACCATCAAGTACTTGAATAGTTAAATTCTTACCAACACCATGATCTTCTAATATATTTAATTCTCTTACTGATTCTACATTATGCATGAAATAAGTACCATCATATTTTAGTGATAATTCATTTAAATATGATTCACCTAAATGACCAAATGGAACATGTCCTATATCATGTCCTAAAGCCATAGCTTCAATTAAATCTTCATTTAAAGATAAAGCTCTTCCTATTGTTCTTGCTACTTTAGATACTAATTGAACATGTATAATTCTTTTTTGAATATGATCATTTGATTTATTTGAGAATACTTGAGTCTTATCTATATATCTTGTATATGATAAAGAGTGTATTATTCTATCAATATCTCTAAAGTAATTTGGTCTTATATCACCATCATTGATATCTCCATGTAATCTGATAGCTTCTTTATCTTTACATGCATATTTGGAATAATGAGATTCATGGATTAACATTTGTTTTTTTATTTTGTTCATAAAATCACCTAATTAAATTATATCAAAAATATATCAAATTATATTGAAAAATAATCTTACATTTTTTATAATGCTATTAAGGGTGTAAGATATGAAGAATACAAGATGTGTTTTAACTTTCCTATCGAATATAATTAGTAGGGACTTTATTCTTTCATATTTAAATTTTTATTGTTAACAAAGAAGATATGGTGGTATATCTTCTTTTTTTGCGATAAAAATACCCAAATACATAGGAGGATATATGAAAAAGAAAATGACATATGATGTCAACGAAACTCCACCATTAAGTAGGTGGATAGTTCTAGCAATACAACATGTATTTGCGATGTTTGGAGCAACAATCTTAGTTCCAATTTTAGTTAATACTGCTGCAGGAGAAGAAGTATTAACTATACCAGTTGCTTTAGTTACATCTGGTATTGGTACATTAATTTATATATTATGTACTAAAGGTAAATCTCCAGTTTATTTAGGTAGTTCATTTGCCTTTATTGCACCTGTTGCAGCTGCATATTTAAAAGGTGGTTTAGGCGGAGCTATGACTGGTATTATGGTAGTAGGTTTAATCTACATTGTAGTAGCTACTATTATTCATTTCACTGGTAAAGATTGGTTAGAAAAACTATTACCACCTGTAGTTATAGGACCAATGATTATGGTTATCGGATTAGGACTTGCTTCATCAGCAATTCAAAACATAGGTATTGCTGAAGGACAAGTATTCGAATGGAAAAATGCAGTTGTTGCATTAGTATCATTCTTAGTTACAGCTTTAGTTATGACTAGAGCAAAAGGTTTATGGAAAGTAATACCATTCTTAATTGGTATTATCTCAGGATATGTATTATCTGCATTCTTAGGATTAGTAGATTTCAAAAGTGTAGCTGATGCTGCGTGGTTATCAGTACCTAGCTTCCAATTCCCATTTGTTCATTACAACATTGAATTTGGAGCTTTAATAACTATTGCACCAATAGCATTAGTTACTATGTGTGAACATATTGGAGATCATACTTCTTTATCTAATATTATTGGAAAAGATTTAATTCAAGATCCAGGTTTAGATAGAACTTTATTAGGTGATGGTTTAGCTACATTAGTAGCTGGTGCTATGGGTGGACCTGCAAATACTACTTATGGTGAAAATACTGCAGTAGTTGGTATTACTAAAGTTGCATCAGTTAAAGTTATCGGATTAGCAGCAATATTTGCTATTATCTTAGGTTTCTTTGGTAAATTTACTGCTTTAGTACAATTAATACCTGCACCAGTTTTAGGTGGAGTATCAATCTTACTATATGGTTTTATAGCAGTAAATGGTTTAAAAGTATTAATTAAGAATCAAGTTAATTTTGATGATAATAAGAATGTTGCAGTAGCAGCTGCCATGTTAGTTATTGGTTTAGGTGGTGCTACAATTTCAATTGTAAACGGAGATTTAGATATAGCATTCTCAGGAATGAGTTTAGCTGCAATTGTAGGTATTATTTTAAATTTAATTATACCTGCTGATAAAGAAGCACTTCAAAATGAATTAGATTGGGAAATACCTGAAGATACAATGACTATAACTGATAAAGTAGTTAAAGAAATTAAAAAAGCTGCTAAAAAGAAAACAACAAAGAAAAAATAAGAGGTAATATATGAAAACAATAGAATTAAATCATCCACTTATAACACATAAGTTATCAATACTTAGAAGTAAAACAACTGGGACTAAAGAATTTAGAGAGTTAATATCTGAAATAGCTGTGCTATTATGCTATGAAGCTTTTAAAGATGAAAAGTTAGATGATATTACTATTGAAACACCTATAACAGAGATGAAGACTGGTAGATTAAATGAAGATAAATATGCTTTCTTACCAATCTTAAGAGCTGGTATGGGTATGGTTGATGGAGTAATTCAAGTACTACCTAATGCTAAAATAGGTCATATTGGTATGTATAGAGATGAAAAAACATTTGAACCACATAATTATTTTTTTAAAGTACCTAAGGATATTCAAAATAGAGAAGTAATAATCTTAGATCCAATGTTAGCTACTGGTGGATCTGCTATAGATGCCATTGGAGAACTTAAAAAGGTTGGAGTTAAAAAGATTAAATTCTTATGTATAATAGCTGCACCTGAAGGTTTAGCTAATGTTGAAGAAAAATATCCTGATGTTCAAATATATGCTGCATGTATAGATGATCATTTGAATGAAAATAAATATATTGTTCCTGGTTTAGGAGATGCAGGAGATAGAATATTTGGTACTAAATAGATTAGTTTTTACTAATCTATTTTTATTTGTTATTAATTTGCGTATTTAATAAAAAAATAGTATAATATAGCTACAACGAAAGGGAATATATCGTTTATCTTAAATGGGGGATTAATATGGATAAAGAAAATATTAAAAAAGGTAATTTTTTAAGAGAAGTCCGTACTGCAAATTCATTGTCTGAAGAAGATTTAGCAAAAATAGCTGAAGTTTCACCAGAAGATATAGCTGTTTGGGAAAATGGTATTAAATTCCCAGAAGATCCAGTTATTCTAGATAAATTAGCTAAAGCATTAAATGTTACAAAAAGAGAATTATCAAATGGTGAATTTAAGAAGATTAGAGAAGAAGATATAATCGAAGTTCAATTTGATGAAGATAAAGAAGAAACTAAGAATAAAAATGTACAATTAGATAATAAAACAAAAAATATTTTATTAGTTGTATTATCATGTATGGTATTTTTTATACTAGTAGGAACTGTTATTTCTATTACAACTGGAAATACTTCTTCTAAGTCTAGCGGACCAAAAGAAGTAATAGAAGTGTCTGATGAAAGAGAACCTGTTGAACATCATCCACATACTTCTAATGAACATATTATTTATCAAACTCAACCATTAAGTCCTAATGATGCTGCTCATTATGATGGTAGTCCATTATTAAATTATGGATTTAAGAAAGTTGGAGAAAAATATGTTAAGAAAACAAGTAAATATAAAATTGAATATTTAAATTCTGTATTTACTTTAAATTTATATTCTAAATCAGGAACTATAGTAGCAGTAAGAGATGCTAGAGAATCATTAATAAAATATAAAGATTCAAATAGAGCTAAGACTGTAATAGTTCAAATGGCTACACCACATGGTAAATTAAATTGTGATACTGATTTATGTGTAGCTAGTTCAGATTATTACAAATATTTAAACTTATTAGTAAGTGCTGTAAGAGGGTAAAAAAATACTCTCTTTTTTATTTACTATAATCCTATAATTTTATATAATTATTATGTAGGATGTGATAATGATGAAACTAAAGAAAGTATTATTCCCATATATGTTAGCAGTAGCTATAGTTTTAACATGTGGAGGAGTATTAACTGTTAATAAATCTTTTGCTGTTGATAACTCTAATCAAATAGATTTAACTCCATTATATATTGATGGAATATATACTAAAGATGTGACTATACTTGATAATGAAGATACAACAATTTCATATGTTATTCCTTTGGAAGAAACAAAAGAAGAATATACACTTGAATTTACTATTCATAATGATTCATCATTAGATATGAAATTATACAGTCTTTTAATAGATGATGTCCCTGAAGAAATAAAAGAAGTATTAGATTTCCAAATATCTAGATCTGACTTTTTAGATAAAAAAGATGTGGATCATGTAATAGTAAAATATATTATCAAATCTAATTTAACTGAAGAACAAAAAGAAATATTAAAGAAATATAATAAAGTAAAAGTAAATATGATATTTAATTATATTCAAGCTTAATAAATAAGGGTTGTGTGATACTATGAAAAAAAGAAGGATAGTTTATATTATATTTATAATAATATTAATAATATTAGCTAATATTTCTTTATATTATTATTTATATTTTGATAACTTAAGATTACATACTACTGATATTACTAGATTAACTATAAATGAAAAAAACTCATTAACATATAATATAGAATCAGTAGATAATAATTTTTATAATTCTAAAAATACAAAAGACTATGATGTTAATAATATTAAATCCATAGATGCATTCTTTAATTATCAAACTTTATTTGATAAAGCTGTAACAGGTGATTATACATATTATGTAAGAGGAGTTTTATTCGATAATGTAGAAGAAAAGAAAGAAATATATAGATCTATAGATTATAAATATGAATTAGATAATAAAAATATTATTAAGATTAATCAATTAACTAATATTAATTTAAAAGATATTATTAAAAATAATAAAGAAATAGCTGATTATTTTAAAGCTAAGATTAAATATGAATTAGTTGTTACTTATCATATATATAATAAAGAAATAGATAAATATGTAACTAATTCTAAAGAGATTGAAATAGATATTCCTATAACAACAGGTGAATATATAACTGTAACTCCAAGTGAAGAAAAGAGTTATAAAGAATTCTCTAATGAAATCAAGAATGACAAAACATATTTAATCATTTGCTGTGAATTCTTAGGATCAGTTGTTTTATATATTTTATGTATTACTTATTTAATTGAAAGAATAACTCCAGTAGAAGAAATTAATGATGAAGAATTAAATTCAATTAAGAAGAAATATAAAGATTCTTTAGTTAAGATTAACTTCTTACCAAATTTAACTAATAAAGATGTAGTATTTGTTGATACTATGGATGAGTTATTAGCTCAATCTAAGTTACATAAAGTACCTATAGACTTTGTAGAAATAATTAAACACAAAGAGACAATATTTACTGTAATATATGATAACTATGCATATGTTTATAAGGTAAGTGTTAGTAAGAAGAGGAAATAAGTATGTTATTTAATGAAGAAGTATACAATATAGATGAACTTATTGATAAGATTGTAAATGATACTACAATACATAAAATGAAAGTATGTGTTGTATGTATTTTATATGACCAAGATGGTAAGATCATCTTACATAGAAGAGGAGAAAAGGCTCGTGACGAAGTAGGTAAACTTGAAGCTATTGGAGGATCAGTAGATAGATCTGATGGTGATTTTAGAGAAGCTTTACTTCGTGAGTTAAGAGAAGAAGCTGGTGTTGAAGCAACATTTGAGATAGATGACTTTGTTGTTGCTCAACATACTCAACATGTTGATAAAAATTCTAATGAATTAATTGATTGGGTAGTATTATGCTATAAAGGTAGAGTAGTATCTGGTGAATTAGTTAATATGGAACCTGAAAGATGTGTTGAATTTACAAGAAAGACTTTAAATCAATATTTAGCTGATAAAGATTTATCAGATTCATGTCGTAATTTCTTAAATTATATAAAAAATAACTAGGTGATTTAAATGAAAATAAAAAATAAGGATGGAACAGTTAATTCACTTCCAATAGTATTAATTGTTTCAGTATTTATTATTGCTTCTTATTTGCTAGTATTTGGTTTTGATTTTGATTTAAATCTTCAAGGTTCTAAGAAACCAAGTGATGGTGAAGAATCGACATATATAGCAACTAAGAAACAGGAACAAACAACAATTAATTTATGTTTAAATTGTTCTATGAGATTTAATAATACTTCAGTTGATGTAGCTACTAATGCATCTGTTGATATTTCATCTTTTCTTAATTTAGATGGAATAAGTATCAGGAATGTTAACTTTGAAGTATCAGATGCAAATATAATAAGTGTACAAGCATCTGGTAATACATATTTATTATCAACAGGTAATTTAACTGGAACTGCAACATTATATGCATCATATGCAGATGTAAAAGCAGAAATAAATATTAATGTTATTAGTATAGCTACAGCAAATGTTAATTTTAAATATCCTTATTATTTTGTTGCAACAAAAGGTAAAGTAACTCCTGAATTGGATGTATATCCTTTAGGATACAATATATCAGGTATAAGTTATACACCTAGTTCGAAAGATATGGTATCGTTATCTGTTGATAAAAATACGTCTTTACCTATTTTAACTGGTAAAAAATTAGGAGAAATGACTTTAACTTTAAATATAGGAAATAGTAGTTCATCTACTAAGATATACGTTGTTGAAAATAAAGTTACTGTTAAAGTGTTAGAAGGAGACGTATATAAAGAAAGAAGATCTATAACTCCATTAAGTGAATCGTTTGATGTATTAGTTACTTTCCAAGATAAATATAATCAACACTTTGATAATAAGAGTTTAAGTGTGTCTTTTGATAATCAAGGATTAAATGCATCTGCTTCATATGTTGGTAGAGGTAAAGAGTCTAATAGTTATATTTATCATATTGAAGTAAATGGAGCTGGTAAATCAACTATGCGTGTGGATTTAGCTGATGGATATGGATCATTTACATTATTTGAAATTAATAAATAGGTGTTAATATGGAAGATAATAATAAAAAAGTAATACAAACAAAGAAAGTAATAGTTGTAAAAAAAGAACAACAACCAACAGTAGTACAAACAACACAACCAACAAAAGATGAAAGTGTATCACATACGTTGGATGAACATTTAAAAACTAATATTCAAACAACTGTAAAAAGAAGTCTTAGTTGGCGTGATGTAATAACTGTTTTATTAGTTATATTAATATTAATTGGTTCAGTTGTTGTTGTTTATTTCTTTTTAGATAAAAATGGTATGAATCCATTTGTTAAAAAGACAACTACAGAAACAACTAAGTCAGCTATTGAACGTATTTCAACTACTCAAAAGAGTATTGTTTCAGTAGAAAGAGAAACAACAACAGGTACAACTGTTAGACCAGTAAATAAAGTACCAAGTGGAGGACCAGGAACATATAATAATTCAACAAGTGAATATAAAACCACTGAAAAGATTATACATGTTAGTCCTACTTCTTCAAATAGAAGTGTGTCAATAACTACTCCTGATGGTAATACATTATCATTTGATTCTATTAAAAATAACTCATCGATGACTAAGAAATATTCAACAAAAACTACTGGTGATTACAAGTATAAAGATACTGGGAAAACACTATGTACAAGTGGCATCAGTGATGCAACAGCTACTATAACTTGTTATAATACAAGTGGTAATGTTTCATGTACTTGTAATATTGATGCCAAGTAATTGAATATAATTTATTGATAAATGATAAAATTAACGAAAAAACATTAAAAAAACACTGTAATATGGTGTTTTTTTTATTGATTTTGTATATTTTATTTAGTATGCTTTAGTTGTAAGGTACATTACTACTAAATGGCCTACGAAAAAAAATACATTTACTTGGGAGGTAAAAATTATGTCAAGAACTGAATTAGTAGAATTTGTTGCTGCTGAAGCTGGTGTTTCAAAAGCAGAAGCTGGTAGAGTATTAGATGCTGTATTAGCTGGTATTCAAAAGGGATTAAAGAAAGAAGGAAAGGTATCTCTAGTTGGATTTGGTACTTTCTCTTCAAAGAAGAGAGCTGCTAGAGAAGGTATTAACCCTCTAACAAAACAACCAATGAAGATTCCTGCAAAGAATGTTGTTTCATTCAAAGCTGGTTCAAAATTAAAAGATTCTGTTAACTAGAATACTTTAAAAGAACACATATTGTGTTCTTTTTTATTTTATATTATAATGACAATAGAGGGATTATATGAAAAAGAAAATGAAGTTTCAAACATTTATTAAATTCTTCATATTTCTTCTAATTATCATAGGTGTTGCATCCTTTTTTGGATATAAGTATTATCAAGATTACTTATATAAGCAATCTAATGAATACAAGTTAAAAGAATTAGGATACACTGATGATGAAGTTAAATTATTTTTGGATAAATTAAATGATGATGAAGAAAGTAATTTAATTGAAAGAACAAAACAATTAGAAGAAGAAGGATATAAAGAATTTATTCCTTACTTTGTTAAATGTGAGTATTTTTTGTATGCTAAGTTGGATTTATATTTAGAGCAAATAATAACTAAGAAACAAGATTTCTTTCATTATAAAGAACCTTCAAAGTATGATTTTAATCATTTAGTGAGTATTGTTAACTCACATGCAAATGAGGAACCATATACTAAAGATAGAAAGTCTGATCTATCTAAGGGAGTAGCAGTAATTGCTAATAAGCATTATCAATTAGGTGATTATGCGCCTGATGATTTAGTAGCTATTCCTTGGAAATACCGCTTTGGTGGTGAAAATGATAAGATAGAAGTAAGACAAGAGGTATATGATGCATATCTAGAGATGTGGGAAGCAGCTAATCAAGAAGATATCTACTTACTTGCATTATCAGGATATAGATCAAAAGTAGAACAAGAAAAAGAATATAATTATTATAAACAATATAAAGGTGAAGCATATGCTGATAGTATTGCTGCTAGACCTGGTTGGTCTGAACATCAAACAGGACTTGCAATAGATATTTATTCAAAGGAATGTTCAAGTGCTCAAACATTTAAAGATTCTAAAACATATGCATGGTTGAGTGAAAACTCTTATAAATATGGATTCATTCTTAGATATACTGAAGGTGATGAAAAGATTACAGGATATCATTATGAATCATGGCATTATAGATATTTAGGTAAGGACTTAGCTAAGAAAGTGCATGATGCAGGTATTACTTATGATGAGTATTATGCATTTTATTTAGATGAATCAAAAGAATAAGGAAGGGAGAAAATATTATGGCTAGAGTTAAAAAAACAGAACAAGAAAAGGATTTATTAGTTATTAATACTATTAAGATTGTAGGTATGTTTGTACATATAATTGGTTATTACATTATTATTATGATGACTGCAGCTACAGCTATGAGTGCATTAGCTATTGCTACAAATGGTAATGTTGAATTAGCAACTGCTATTAACGATGTATCTAGAGATATATTTGTTTATACTACAGTTACAATGAGTATAGTATTAATATATGAAGCTGTTAATTATGTTCTATATTTATTTAAATCTAAAATCATTTTAGTTATGTCAATTATAGTTGAAATAATTACTTTAGTTGTTTTATGTGTATTGAGAAAATATGATGTAGTATCAATGCAAACATATCCATTGTTACTACCAATTATATCTGGCGTAATTAATTATTTTATAATCAAGTTACAAGAAAATTAGAAAGTTTACACTTTCTTTTTTTTATGTAAAAAATACTTAAAAATTATATTATAATATTGTTAGAGGTGTTAATATGCGAGTTATTATTTCAGCTGGTGGAACAGGTGGACATATTTATCCTGCTTTAGCTATTGTTAAAAAGATTAAAGAAAAAGAATATGATTCAGAAATATTATATATAGGTACACATAATAGAATGGAAAAAGATATTGTACCAATGAATAATATAAAATATGAAGCTATAGAAATATATGGATTAACAAAGAGTAATATAAAAAATGATATAAAAGATTTATATTTAATTCCTAAAGCTATACATAAATGTAAAAAGATAATGAAAAAGTTTAAACCTGATATTGTAATTGGAGTAGGTGGATATGTAACTTTACCAGTTATAGTAGCTGCTCAACAATTAGGTATTAAGACATTTATACATGAACAAAATAGTATACCTGGTAAATCTAATAAATGGGTATCTAAGAAAGCTGATAAGATAGGTGTATCATTTAAAGATAGTTTAAAATATTTTGGTGATAATGCTATTCTTACAGGTAATCCTACAGCATCTAATGCATTAGTTAATGATAAAATAGATAAAACAACATATGGATTACATAAAAATAAGAAGTGTGTTCTTGTTGTAAATGGATCACTTGGATCATCTGTTATGAATGGTAAGATGATACCATTCTTAAAAGATATTGAAGATGAAGATTATGAAGTATTATATATAACTGGAAAGAATTATTATGAAGACTTTAAAAAACTAAAATTATCTTCAAATGTATTTGTAGAACCATTTATAAATAATTTATCTGGTTTAATGAAAGATGTAGATTTAATTATCTCTAGAGCAGGAGCTTCATCAATTGCTGAAATAACTGCTTTAGGTTTACCATCTATTCTTATACCATCTCCATATGTAGCTAATAATCATCAATACTACAATGCTTTATCAATTAAAGAAAGTAAAGCTGGAGACATGATTGAAGAAAAAGATGTAACAAAAGAAATATTAAAAGAAAAGATAAATAATATATTATCTGATAAAAAGAAATATAAAGAATATAAGGATAATGCTTTAAAACTAGCTAATCCTGATTCTGCTGATATTATTTATAATACAATTAAAGAAATATTAAAATAAGAAGGTGAAAATCATGAGTAAAAATAATAAGAAAACAAAAAAGGTATTAAATGTTCCTAGAATAATTGTATTTTTACTTTTGATTTATATTATTATTTCCTTTGGTTTATTTATCTATAAAGAAAAAGTACACCATTATGAAATAAATGGAGTATCTTATTATAAAGAAATAGATATTATAAGAATGTTAAACTTACAAGATTATCCTTCTTTTATATCATTAAATCTTAATAATTTAAAGAAGACACTTGAAAGTGATTCTTTAATAAGTAAAGCTAAGGTTTCATATGGTTGGAATTTTACCATTAGGATAGATATAGAAGAGAATAGTCCAGTATTTGTAATTAAATCAAGTAATAATGTGGTATTAAAAGATGGTAATCAAATACCATATGAGGAATCATTTGGAGCTTTACCTATGTTGTTAAATAATACTCCAACTGAATCTTTAGTATTACTTGCTGAGAATTTATCTAAGATAGATCGTGGAGTATTAGGTCTTATAAGTGAAATAACTTATACACCTTATAATTCAACTAATACGATATTAGATAATAATAGATTCTTACTTTCTATGTCAGATTCAAATCAAGTTTATATTAATGCTAAGAATTGTTCGTGGTTAAATGAATATTTAGATGTTATTGCTACAAATAGAATAACTGAACCTGGTACATTCTTCTTTGATGGTAACTTAGGTAAGATGATATATAAGAAAGCTAAGGGAGAAGAAACAGTAGTTGAACAATCAACAGAAGGTGCTAATAATGGATAAAATTAATTATGATAAAGTAATGATTAAAACTATTGAATCCTTTAATGGTGAAAAGAAGAGTATATTACTTCATTCTTGTTGTGGACCTTGTTCTTCATCAGTTATAGAAAGATTAAAACCTTTCTTTGATATAACTGTAATATATTACAATCCTAATATAGAACCACTTGAAGAATATGATCATCGTAAGAATGTACAAATAGGATTCTTAAATAAATTAGGTATTCCATATATAGATGCTCCTTATGAAAATGATTATTTCCATGAGATAACTAAAGGTTTAGAAGAAGAACCAGAAGGTGGAGCAAGATGTCATGTCTGTTATGGATTTAGACTGAAATATGTAGCAAAGATAGCTAAGGAAAAGAAATTTGATTATTTCTGTACTACATTAACAGTATCTCCATATAAAGATAGTGAAACAATCAATAGAATAGGTACATCTATTGGAGAACAAATGGGTGTTGAATATTTATTATCTGATTTTAAGAAAAGAGAAGGATATAAACGTAGTATAGAACTATGTAAAAAGTATTGTTTATATAGACAAAACTACTGTGGATGTTTATATGCAAAGGGTGATGAAGATGAAAAAGAATAAAGGTTTTACTTTAGTTGAAGTATTAGCTGTTATAACACTTGCTGGAGTATTAGTTGTATTATTAATACCAGTATTTCAAAGAGCCTTTGGAGCAGCTAAACAAGCTATAAAAGATATTGATAAACAGGCTATAACTGATGGTGCAAAATTGTATGCAGAAGATTTAATACATGCTAATAAGATTACTACATATGATGAATCAGGACATAAGATAGTTAAAACTGCTAGTTATGTCACATCAACAGGTACTGAATTATCTGGTTATGCTTTTATTGAATATGCAGCTTTAAATGGTATGGATGTAAATGTTAGATACTTAGCAGATCATGGATATTATGATAAAAATTGTAATTACAATGAAGCTAATAATAAATGTAAGGTAGATCCTGATTGTACTGTACATATATCATTTGAATATGAAAAAATTAAAGCTAATCCTGAATGTACATTAGGTGATGCTTGTAAAATGTATTATTCATTAGGTAATTATAAAGCAACAATAGTTGATGAAACAAAATGTGCAATAAAATAAACGATTATTCGTTTATTTTTTTATGTAATTATAATATAATAATATGGTGAATGAGGGATTAAAATGAAATATAATTATAGTAAATTATTAATAACTAATTATATTTATTTTTTTGTTATTGAATTATTATATAAATTAACTATATTTAAAGTATTTGATTATAATATATTATATTTAGTCGCATTTACTTTTCCAGTAGCTGCTATATTAACTTTCATAACTAATTTATTTAGTGAAAAAATAAATAAAGCATTAACTATTATAATGTGGATAGGAGCTTTCATAATATTTATAGCAGAAGTTATTTATTATTCTTTCTATCAAACAGTATTTAGTTATCAAGCTTTATTATATGGTGGACAAGTAGCTACATTCTATGATTCCATAATAGAACATATAATGTCTAATGGATATATAGTATTATGCTTATTTATTCCATTAGTAATACTATTATTTATGTCTAAGAAATATTCTTATAAAAGACCTAGAATATTATTAGGATTATTATTTATTGTTGTATCTGTTATCTTTGCATCATCTTCAATAGCTTATAAGAGTTATGAAAATAATTCAGCATTCAAGTTATTAACTAATAAGAATGATGTTATGGAAAGTACAAATACAATAGGTTTATTTTCAACTGTATGTTTAGATATATTTAAGAATTTAACTAATTTTGAAGAAAAAATAGAATTCCTAATTGAAGATAATGAAGTAGTTGATATAAAAGATGATGATAAGAAAGAATATAATGTAACTAATATTGATTTTGATAAATTAATAAGTGAAACAAGTGATGAATCAGTTAAATCGTTACATACATATTTCAGTAAACAAACTCCTACAAATAAGAATAAAATGACAGGAGTATTTAAGGATAAAAACTTAATATTTATTACAGCTGAAGCATTTTATCCAATAGCTGTAGATAAAGAATTAACTCCTACATTATATAAACTTGTTAATGAAGGAATTAAGTTTAATAATTTCTATCAACCAATTTATAATTGCTCTACATCTGATGGAGAATTTGTAAATTTATTATCTTTATTACCAGGTATTTCAACATGTTCTATGGATGAAACACATGATGTATATTTACCATATACTATAGGTAATATATTTAAGAAGAATGGATATGATACATATGCATTCCATGGATGGACATTTAATTATTATAAGAGAGATAAAACATATCCTAATTTAGGATTTGATAAATATTATGGATTTGATAGATATCATGTTAATTATCAATATCCATTAGAGGGTATAAAAGATCAATGGCCTACATCAGATATTGAAGTAGTTAATTCTTCATATCCAATATTTAGTCAATCAAATAAATATGTAGCATATTATATGAGTATATCTGGACACTTACAATATAGTTGGGGTGGAAATGCTATATCTAATAAAAATAAAGATTTAGTTAAAGATATGAATGCTAATGATACTATAAAAGCTTATATGGCAGCTAATATTGAATTTGATAGATCATTAGAAATATTATTAAAAGATTTAGAAGAACAAGGTACACTTAAAGATACAGTTATAGTTATTTCACCTGATCATTATCCATATGGTTTAACTAATAATGATATTAAGTCATATGTAGATTTTGTCGAAGATGAAGCATTTGATATATTTAGAAATAACTTAGTTATATATAACAGTGAACTTAAAGGTATTGAAGTTGATAAGAATGTTGGTTCTATAGATATATTACCTACATTATTAAATATGTTTGATATTAAATATGATTCTAGATTATTGATGGGACATGATATCTTCTCATCTGCAAGTGATTTAGTTATTTATAATAATAAATCATGGATATCTGATAAAGGTAGATATGATTATATGAAGAAGAAATTTTATCCTTTTGATGGTGTAGAAGTAGATCAAGCATATATTGATAAGATGAATAATATTGTAGGTACTAAGTTCCAAGTATCTAAGACAATACTACAAAAGAATTATTATAAAATAGTATTAGGAGAGTGATAATATGGTTTTTTTCTCTAATATAAAGAATTTATTTAAGAAAAAAGAACAAGAAATAGAAGAGGTCAAGGAAGAACTAGAAGTTGAAACAATAGAAGAACTTAAAGAAGAACTTGATAATGAAACTGAAGAAGTAAAAGAAGAACATGTAGATTTAGATATTGATGACGATGGTGAAGATGATTTTGCTGAAGAAGACTTTGAAGAAAAAGAAGTTGTTGAACCTGATTTAGATATTGATGATGATGGAGAAGATGACTTTAAAGAAGAAGACTTTGTTGAAGAAGTAAAAGAAGAAAAGAAATCTTTCTTTGGTAAGAAAAAAAATAAAGAGAAGAAAGATAAAGTTCAACAAACTATTACATATGACAAAGGTCTTGAAAAAACTAGAAAAGAATTTGTTTCTTCATTAAATTTATTAGGTGTTAAATTTACTAAGATAGATGATGACTATTTTGATGAATTAGAAGAAATATTAATTAAAGCTGATATTGGTGTTAATACAGTTATGAAATTCTTAGATAGATTAAGAAATAGATGTAAACATGAAAATATTACTGATACTAAATATTTAAATGAAGTAATAGTTGATGAATTATTTTCAATCTATGTTGAAGGTGAATCTTTAACAGATAAGATTAATATGGCTGAAGAAGGACCTACAATCATTCTTATGGTTGGAGTAAATGGTGTAGGTAAAACTACAACAATTGGTAAATTAGCTAATAAGTATAAAAAACAAGGTAAGAAAGTTATGCTTATTGGAGCAGATACTTTTAGAGCTGGTGCTGTTCCTCAACTAGAAGAATGGGCAAATAGAACAGGTTCTTTATTCTATGGTAAAGAACAAACTGATCCATCAGGAGTTATATACGATGGACTTGAAATAGCTAAGAAAGAGAAAGTTGATATTGTATTTATTGATACAGCAGGTAGATTACAAAATAAAGTTAATCTAATGAATGAATTAGATAAGATTAATCGTGTAATTGGTAAACTAGTACCTAATGCACCTCATGAAACATTATTAATTATTGATGCGACTACAGGTCAAAATGGTATTAGCCAAGCTAAGTCATTTAAAGAAATAACTAATATAACAGGTATAGTATTAACTAAACTTGATGGTACTGCTAAAGGTGGTATAGTATTAGCAATTAAAGAAGAAGTTAATATACCAGTTAAGTTTATAGGACTTGGAGAAGGTATAGAAGACTTATCAGCATTTGATATTGAAGATTATATATATGGTTTATTTAAGGATATGATTTAAGATGGATGATATATTATATTTAAGTAGTTTATATGATTACTATAAAGGTTTATTAACTGATAAACAAAGAAGTTATTTTGAAGACTATTATTTTGAAAATCTAACCATGGAAGAAATATCAGAAAATAATCAAGTGTCTAAAAATGCTGTTTCTAAAACTATTATAGAAGTTAAAGAAAAACTAAATGAATATGAGAGTATATTACATTTAGTAGATAATAAATCTAAAATTGAATCAATTTTATCTACTGATGAGATGGATAAAATAAAAGATTACGTATAATAATGTTAAGTAAGTAATTACTTAACATTTATTTTCTTTTATTATGTTATAATTAAAATAGATTAAAAGGTGATATATATGAATAAAAGAATAAAGTACATATTAGTATTGGTTTTATCAATGTTTATAACTGCTAATGTTAGTGCACAAACATGTAATTATGTTTATGCATCAGATGCATATGGTAGAACATCTGCAACTATCGAGATTAATGGTAATTCAGCTAAAGGTGTTATTACTAGTATGAACAGAAAGTCACAAAATAACCATGAAAAAGTTCAAGGTTGGGCTGATAAAAGTTGGAATACATATGGAACTTACTTAAATAAAAATCAAGTTTGTCCTTATTATTTATTAGTTGAAACATCTGGTAATGCAACTTTAAGAGCTAGTTATGATTATAATAGTTTAGCTGCTTATATTGGTAAATTTGGCGTAAGTGATGAAAAAGAAGCACATATATGTGTATCAACTACTATAAAAGAAGATAAAAAAACAAATGGAGATGCATACAACGAAAAAACAGATTCTGGTAAAGGTGATGACAAAGATATTCAAAATGACGATGAAGCTGTTAAAACATGCGCATATAAGACATCAACAGATGAAGTTGGTAAATTTGGTACTTCTTCTGGATATTTGAAAATCTATGATGATGGAACAGTTGCTGCTTATGTAACCCAATTTAAAGGTGTTGATCAAGGTTTTTGGACTCATGACCATTTTGGCAATCCTAAATTATCAAATGAAGCTAAAGATTTAATTAAACAAAATAAATGTCCTTATTATATGATAGCCGATTATAATTGGAATAATAGCGCTGAGTTTACTAATACTAGAGAAAAATCTGAGGGTAAAAGACAAGTAATGGTATCGTCAGAAATTGCTGAAAATAAAAAAGACTATGATCCTTCAAAAGATGGTGAAAATGAAGACTTAGAAAAAGAACTTGAAAGAGCTAATGAAGAAAATGAAAAGGCACATGAAAAAATACTACATGCTCTAGATCAAGATGATCCTTTTAATGGTGAACATATAGGAGAAGATATATGCCATGATGAAAATATTGTTAGAGCATTAAAGGCATTAGGCGTATTTATAGTATTAGCTAAATTTGCTATACCTATGATAATAATAATATTTGGTACTATAGATTTTATTAAAGTAGTAATGGCTGGTACTGAAAAGTCATTATCAGAACAAGCTAAATCATTAGGTATTAGAATAGTAATTGGATTAGGAATATTCTTTGCTCCAACACTTGTTAATGCATTCTTAAATGGTTTAACTTATTATCAAGTAATAAGCGAAGAAGCACATGCTTGTCAAAGTTGTTTACTTGATCCATTTAATAGTTTAAATTGTAAAACTGTTAAAGGAAGCGGTAATGCAGTAGATGGTACATCAGGAAGAAATGAAGTATCTGATGATGCTCAAAAGAAATATGGTGAAGAAGATGGCAAAGGCGGAATAACACCTAATCAAAATGATGTAGATGCAGGAACATTGAACGAAAATAGAAATAGTGATGTAGATGCTAGTAAGCTTAATGATGATAGAACAAGTGGAGTAAATACATCTGAATCAAATAATGGTAATACTGTTAAGACTACTCAAACTGCACAAGGTAATACTGTTAAAACTTCATCTGCTAAAAATACTAGCTATGTATTAATTCATGATCCAGATACTACTAAACAAGCAAATATAAATTAGATACATGTTAATGTATCTTTTTTTATGTTATAATTTAAATTAGGAGAGTAGATATGGAACATTATGATTATATAATTGTTGGATCAGGATTATTTGGTGCAACAGTAGCTAACAGATTAAATAAAATGGGAAAAAAGGTTCTTGTGATAGAAAAAAGAAACCATATAGCAGGTAATATTTATACTGAAAATGTAGAAGGTATAAATGTACATAAATATGGTGCTCATATATTTCATACAGACTATAAAGATGTTTGGGATTATGTAAATTCATTTGTTGAATTTAATAGATATACTAATAGTCCTGTAGCTAGATATAAAGATGAAATATATAATATGCCATTTAATATGAATACTTTTAGTAAGATTTGGAGTGATGTAGTAACTCCAGAAGACGCTTTAAGACATATTGAAGAAGAAAAGAAAGAAATAGATCATGAACCAACAAATTTAGAAGAACAAGCTATTTCTTTAGTTGGTAGAACAATCTATGAAAAACTTATAAAAGGTTATACAGAAAAACAATGGAATAGACCTTGTAAAGAGTTACCAGCATTTATTATTAAAAGATTACCAGTTAGATTAATATATGATAACAATTATTTTAATGATAAATATCAAGGTATACCTATAGGTGGATATACATTATTAGTTGAAAAGATGTTAGAAGGTATTGAAGTAAGATTAAATACTAACTTCTTTGATGATAAAGATAAATACTTAAATATGTGTGATAAATTAGTTTATACAGGTCCATTAGATGAATATTTTGATTATTCATTAGGTGAATTAGAATGGAGAAGTTTACGCTTTGAAGAAAAAGTGTTAGATATGCCTAATTATCAAGGAAATGCTGTAGTTAACTATACAGATAATACTCCAGCTTATACTAGAGTAATAGAACATAAACACTTTGAATTTGATTCAACTAGTCCTAAAACTATTATTACATTTGAATATCCTCAAGATTATGTAAAGGGTATGGAAAAATATTATACAATCAATGATGATAAGAATAATGAATTAGCTGATAAATATAAGGAATTAGCTAGTAAAGAAGATAAAGTTATCTTTGGAGGAAGACTAGCTGAATATAAATATTATGATATGGATGATGTCATTAAAAGAGCATTAGACATTGAGCTATAACGTTTTATTTACATAAATATAGTAAATTTTTAAATAAAGTATTCTAATATATTTTGATTTAATCTATAATTAAAGTATAACATAGAAAGGAAGTAGAAGAATATGAACAATAAAAGTGGAATAAGAACAGGAATAGTAGTTTTAGTATTATTATTAGCAGTAGGTTTTGCTGCAGTAACAACTCAATTAGTAATAAATGGAACTATTAATATTGGAGCAAATACATCTGACTTTGAATCAAATGTTAAGTTCCATACCGCTTCTGCTACAGGATCTGCAAATGCCAGTGTAACAGGTGATACTAATGCAGCAGCTAGTATTTCTTCAGATGGTAAGACAATTACTTTTACAACTCAAATATTAGACACAATTGGTGAAACATCTGTACTTGAATACGATGTTGAAAATGGATCACAATATGATGCTCAATTAGGTGATATGAAATGTGTTGAAGGAAACTACAATGCAACTAATTTCCCTGCAACTGCAACAACATCATTTACTGATACTACTGGACATGTAACTGTAACTTCTAATAATGAATTAACAGGTACTACTATTGCTAAAAAATCAGGAACTACTCCAACAGTATCTGCTGGAAAAGCTCATGTAACTGTTACAATGATTAAGTCTTATGTTGGTGATGATACAACAACTCCTCCAACAACTCAAAAGACTATTACTTTCACTTGCATGATGACTGCAAATGGTTTATCTGCTTAATATATAAAATTTAAATATTCATATAGAAAGGTGATAATATATGAAGAATATTTCTAAAATATTATTGAATATTATTCTAATTATCACCTTATCTATTAATATCTTTAATAAGTTATATGATAATAGAATAGTTTTAATAGCATTAGCAATTTATTTAGTATTAGCTTATTTATTATATGGATATAGAAGACCTAATAAAAGAAATCTAGAAAATGCAATATTGATTGTCTTTTTGGGTTCATTCTTAACAATATCTATATTCTATTTTATGGGTACTTTCTCTGAGTTTTCGAGAAACTATTCATATATGCTATATAAATACTTAAAACCTAATGTATGGATTAGTGTATTTGCTATTGTATTTTTAACTGAATTTGTTAGATATATAACTTGTTCTGGACCTAAAGGTAGTAAATTAACAACAAAAATTATATATATAAGTCTATTTATTATTTTTGTGTTATTAGACTTGAGCTTAAGCAAAAAGGTTTTGAATGTAAGTAGTTTTAATAATGTATATGAATTCTTTGCGTTAACTTTTTGTGCAAGTTTAACAAAAAATGTATTCTTAATGTGGTTAACTAATAAATATGGTTATATACCATGTTATATATATAGACTAATAATTGATTTATATGTGTACTTTTTACCAATAGTACCAAAGGCAAATATGCTTATTCAAGCATGTATGTTCATGATATTACCATTTATACTATATAAGTTTGTAGATGGTACAAGAAAAGAAAGAGATATACCAAAAGCTAAAGATGTACGTAAAAGATGGTGGGATAGAGTAGAAACTGCTATATTACTTATCATTTTTACAATATTAGCTGGATTGGTATCAAGAGAATTTAAATATTCTATGATAGCCGTTGGATCTGGTTCCATGTCAGGAACCATTGAAAAAGGTGATGCAATAATTTATCAAAAGTATAAAGGTGAATTATTACACGAAGGAGATATTATTGTATTTAAAATAGATAATACATTAATAGTTCATAGAATCAATAAGAAGTTCTTCCTAGGTGAAGAATATGTATACATGACTAAAGGAGATGCTAACAGTTCAGTTGATAACTGGATTGTAGAAAGTAATATGATAGTCGGTCGTGTGGAAAAACGAATAAGATATATCGCATGGCCAAGTGTATGGATTAACGAGAATTACTAGAAAGGGTGTTTGTATGAGAGAGCGTAATGTTGAGCTTCCTTTACTTAAGGGTAAACCTAAAGAGAAGTATATACCATTATCTGTTGGTATCGGAATAATTGTACTATTATTACTAATACTTATAGCTTCTTTTGCTTTTACTTTTAAGAAAACATATAAAGTACATTACTCTGAAAAATCAAATATTGATTATAAAGTATATTTAAAAGAAAATAGTTTCTATTCTGAAAAATACTTAGGTAAGAATAAGAAATACATTGCTTCATTAATCAAGAATATTGATACTGACTTTGATTATACTTTCAAAGTAGATGATAACTTAGATTTAAAATATTCTTATTATGTAATAGCTAAAGTAGAAGTAAATGACACTCAAGGTAATAACATCTATACTAAAGAAGATTATTTAGTTAAGAGAAAATCAGCAAATGCTGATGGAGACTTATTTAGAATTCATGAAGATGTAGATATTGATTATACTAAGTTTAATTCAATTGCTACTGAATTTATTGATAAATACAAATTAACAGCTAATTCTAAATTAACTGTATCATTAATAGTTGATGTTCAAGGTAAACATTCAGACTTTGATAGACAATTAAGTGATAAAGAAGTAATTAGTTTAAATATTCCATTAACTGAGAAGACTGTTGATATTGAAATGGATTACAACTTATCTAACTCAGTTGATCAAACACTACAAAGTAGTGAAACAATATTAAAGAATAAATTCTTGCTTGTCCTAGTAGTATTAATATCAGTAGTTGATTTATTTGGTATTGGATATGTTATTTACTGGGTAGTAGCAAATAGAACTCCAGAAGTTAAATATGCTAGAAAACTAGATAAGATATTAAAAGATTATAATAGATACATATCTGAAACAATAATAACTGAAAGAGTAGAAGATATGATGGTTACTCGTTCATTAAGAATTGAAGTAATTAAAAAGTTTGAAGATTTACTAGATATTAGAGATGCTTTAAATAAACCAATCTTATATCATGAAGAAAGACCTAATCAAGAAGCGGTATTCTATATACTTACTGATAGAATAGGTTACCTATATGTTATGAGAGTTGAAGATTTTAGAAAGACTAAAAAAGAAAAAGAGGAAAGTTATAAAGAACTAGAATCTAGTGTTCAAGAATCTAAAAAAGGATTTAAACATTAATACAAAATAAAAATAGTAGTGAGAACTACTATTTTTTTATTTCTTCAGCATATCTTTTTAATGCTCTAGAATCATTACCAAATATTATTTTTATTTGATTGTCTACTTCTACAATACCTTTAGCTCCAAGCTTTTGTATTCCTTCTTTATCGACTTTAGTTACATCTTTAAGTGTTACTTTAAATCTTGACATATTAGCTTCAGCATCAAGTATGTTATCTTTACCTCCTAGATACTTAACTAGTTTATTGATTTCTAGACCAAAGTCTTTCTTAGATAATTTTAAAATTATCATTGATATTATTATTAATACTAATGCAATAATGCCATATTGTATTAATGTTTGAATTTCCATTTTTTCCATCTCCTAGAATAAATATTACTATAAAAGTATTAAAAATACAATATTATAAGATTCTTTTAATTTCATCCATATGATGTATCTCTTTATTAGGTATTATAGTTGTAGTATTAGGTAAATATGTTCTATTATACCAAATACTGTACATTCCATTCTTATTTGCCCCTATAATATCAGATGTTAGAGAATCACCAATGAATACTGATTCAGTAGGAATAATACCAAATGATTTAAATAAATAATCAAAGTATTCTTGATGTGGTTTAGAATAACCAGCTACTTCTGATGATAATATACCTTTAAAGTATTTAAGTAAGTTTGTTTTACTTAGTTTTCTTTCTTGAGCTTTTTCTGGACCATTTGAAGCAATATATAAGTCATATTTAGATGCTAAATAATCTAAAGCTTCAGGGACACCTTCATATACTTTATTTTTAATTCCTAAGTTATCTATATAGATATTCATTAATTCATATGCAAATGCTAATGGAATATATTCATCATAGAATAATTCTTGATATAGCTTACTTCTTACATAGTCTATTCTTGACATACCATGGGTATCCATGTTTTGTTTAGAATTTTCAAAACTATTATAATAATCTCGTTCAAATCTTTGATATCTATCATATTCTTCATCAGTTAACTCTCTATGTAATTCTTCATAGACACGTTCTATAGCATATCTATTGGTATAATCATAGTCTGTTAGAGTACCATCTAAATCGAATACAACTGTTTTTTTAGACATATACATCACCTAGTTGATTATTATAAATAATATTAATTACTAATGCAATATTGAATAAATATAGCAATTAATATATAATTATATATGATAGAAAGGGTGTATTAATATGAAGTGTTCTTTATGTGGAACTGAATTGTTACCAGGTAATAACATATGTCCTTCATGTGGTGCATTGAATATGGCTTTTGAGCAAACTCCACCAGCAGCTTCTACTACTTCAGTATCTGCTATGGCTAATACTCCAAATGTAGCACCAGTAGAACAAATTCAACAACAAAATACACCTATAACAGAACAAAATACAGCTGATCAACCTGAAATAATTGATAATTTTGTTGATTTAGATGAAGGTCCAGTAGAAGAAGTTAAAGCAACTGCTGATATGGCAGCACCAACATTAGAAGTTAATCAAGAAAACTTATCATCAGGGGTTAAGGATATCTCGTCATCTGGAGATGTATCTACATATGATCCTGAAGCTAAAGAAGAAGTAGAAGAAACTGAAGAAGCTCCTAAAGAAGCTGGTGTTAATTTTGCTTTACCTGAAGTGCAAGAAGCAACTAAAGATACTCAAGGAATGGAAATAAATGAAGTATCTACACCAACTGAAACTGTAGGAGATGAGAATCATCAAATATCAGATACAAGTGTAGTGCCTGAAAAGAAAGAAAAGTTTTCTTTAAAAATATTTAAGAAAAAAGTATTACCTAGAAACTTAGTAATAATACTAGTAGTAATTGCTTTAGTAATTGGTGTATTATTAGGATCAACTATGTTTGGTAAACAAGTATATACACCAGGAACTACAAGAAAGACTACACAAGAAAAAGTACCACATGTAGCAGATGGTAGTAATAATATCACTTATAATGGTAAATATTTATATAAAATACCAACTGACTTTGATTTTGATAAAACTGATACTGGTATATTAGTTTATGATAAAGCTGATGAATATAGAATATTCATTAAGGCTGTAACTGGTTCTTATGAATATCTAGCTAATGCTAAAGAAAGTATAACTGCTACATTAAATAATGATAAAGCTAATGTTCATTCAATAAAAGAAACTGCAATTGGTGATAATAAATATATTGTTATTGAAGCAACAGTAGGAACTAGAAATAGGTTATATGCTTTAAGAGCAGGTAATGAAGATACTGTCTTCTATATGGAAATAGTATCTAAAGATTATTCATATAATTATACTGCTTTAGATATAGCAGATGATATAATTAATAATGCAGAATACCATGATAAGTATTCGACAATGGAGAGTGTAGATAGTGTAGATATGTCTGATCTAATCATTAGAGCAGGTGTAGCACACAATAATCCTTGACATTAAGGATTAAGATGTTATAATTTAACTAATTGGTGTTGATATGGATTTACGACCCAGGGAGCCAAATCGTATAACTCGCGTTAAGAGATAAAGGTGATTATGAGATCATGAATTAGGATGGTACCACGAGTAACTTCGTTCCTATGACATGGTCTTTTTATATTTTAGAAAGAAGGAATAAATATGGCAAAGATGACATGCTATGAAGATTTAATGTACAGAGGTCTTATCAAAGATATGACTAATAATGCAGATTTTGAAAAGAAATTAAATGAAGGTAATATGACATTCTACTGGGGAACTGATCCTACAGCAGATTCATTACATATTGGACATTATTCATCATTATTAACTGCTAAAAGATTAATGAAATATGGACATCATCCTATTTTATTAATAGGTGGAGCAACTGGTTTAATAGGAGATCCAAGACCTACTGCAGAAAGAGAAATAATTGATAAGAAAGTTGTTGAAAACAACATTGAAGGTATTAAGAAGCAAGTATTATCATTATTTGATAATAATGTTGAAGTAGTAAATAACTATGATTGGATTAAAGATTTCACATTTATTGATTTTTTAAGAGATGTAGGTAAATATATAAATGTTAATTATATGCTTAATAAAGATATAATATCTAGAAGACTAGAAACAGGTATAACTTATGCTGAATTCTCATATACATTATTACAAGGATATGACTTTGTTCATTTATTTAAAGAAAAAGGATGTATTATGCAAGCAGCAGGATCTGATCAATGGGGAAACATTACTACAGGTGTTGAATTAATAGGTAAAATGTTAGGTAAAGAAGCATATGCATTTACTATGCCTTTAATACTTGATGCAAATGGTAATAAATTTGGCAAGAGTGAAGGTAATGCATTATGGTTAGATATTAATAAAACTCCTGCATATGATATCTACCAATATTTAATTAATTCAAGTGATACTAAAGTAGAAGAATACTTAAAAGTATTTACTTTCTTAGATAAAGATGAAATTGATGAAATTATGAGAAAACATATGGAAAGACCAGAAGATAGATTCGCTCAAAAGACTCTAGCATATGAATTCATTAAAGATTTACATGGGGAAGAAGAAGCTAATAAAGCTAAAGCTAAGTCTGAAGCATTATTTGGTGGATCTACTGAAGATTTAGAAGCTACACCAATTAGTCCTGAATCAAGAAATATTCTTGATATCATGATGGCAGCTGATTTAATACCATCTAAGAGTGAAGGTAGAAGATTAGTAGAACAAGGTGGAGTATCTATAGATGATGATAAGATAACTGATCCTAAGTTTGAAGTAACTAAAGATGAATTTGTACTTCATAAAGGAAAGAAAAAGGTTGTAAAACTAATTATTAAGTAATATTATAATTAATCAGGAGAAGGCATTATGGAAATTGTAAAAAGCAACAATGATTATTTAAGCAATATATGTAAGGATATACAAAACTTAGAAAAAGAAAGATCTATTATTATTAGAGATATGATGCAAACAAATGTCTTATTAACATCATTATCTCTACAAACAGGTAATAAACTATTACTTGCAGTAATGGACTATTATAATACCCAAGTTAAAGATGTATTAGAAGATAGTATAAGAGATACTGATCTTTTAACAAAGATGCAAAGATATTTACAAGTATGTATTACAAATAATAATTTTAAAGATTTTTATTCAACATGGATGTTTGCATTTAGAGAGGTATTTGATGTGTTAAGAGATAGTTCAGATAGTAGAGATACTTTCATGAAAAAACTTCATGAAGCAGTGGATAAAGCAACTGTTACAAGAGTTCAACCAGTTAATATCTTACAAATGCCATACTTTACTGATTTCTATAATTTTAAAAATGAAGTATATACAGATTTATATGAAAGTATACCAAGAAGATAGTTATCTATCTTCTTTTATTTTTAGACAAAATAAAAACTACACATAAGTGTAGTTTTATTATTATCTATTATAGAATTCAACGATAAGTGATTCTTTAATATCAGCAGATAATTCGCTTCTTTCTGGATATCTTACATAAGTACCAGTTAATTTCTTAGCATCAAATTCAACATAAGCTGGAGTTGATTTCTTAGCTTCTAGAGCTTCTTTAATAGCTGGATGTTCTAAAGATTTTTCTTTAACACTGATTACATCACCAGGTTTAACTTCATATGAAGGAATATCTACTTTATTACCATTAACTAAGATATGTCCATGGTTAACTAATTGTCTAGAACCTCTTCTTGAATTACTCATACCCATTCTAAATACGATATTATCTAATCTAGATTCAAGTAATCTTAAGAAGTTTTCACCAGTTACACCTGACATATTTTGAGCTTTCTTAAATAATCTCTTAAATTGTTTTTCATTCATTCCATAAGTAAATTTAACTTTTTGTTTTTCATCTAATTGGATCTTATATTCAGAAGCTTTTCTTCTTCTTGCTGCACCATGTTGTCCTGGAGCATAAGGTCTCTTAGCTAAGTCTTTACCATTTTCTAATGTAGAAAAACCATATCTTCTAGATTTCTTAAAAGCTGGTCCAGTATATCTTGCCATATTTTATTTCTCCTTTCATTATATTTATATACATAGAAAGGTATCATCTTAATATTAGGGTGTTTAATATCTTTTTCACTTAGGCAGTTAGCTACTAAAGTTATTTCAATTAAACACATTAATATATTAATGATATTCCTGCCTAACTACGCACTTAGTAATATACCAATTATTAGAGTAAAAGTCAATTGTTTATACATAAATTAAATAATATCATTTTATTAAAAATTATTTACATAAAATATAATGTTTGTTATAATTTGAATAGAATAAGAAGGTATGGTATTTATGAAAGAACTAGTAAACATTATTAATAGTAAATTCTTTGCTGTTATTGATGAGTTAAAAGCTCAAAGAAATACACTAGAATTGAAACTAAGCAACATTAAAGAAGATATCGATGATAAAGTAGCTATAGCATCTGATTATAAAGATAAAGTTGAAAAGTCTAATAATACTATATCTGACCTTGAAGATAAAATTAAAAAGCTTGAAGCAGATTTAAAAGACTTACATGATAAGTTTGATTCAGCAGGTTTTACTGAATTACTTGAAGCTGGTAATAAAGAAATAAATGGTAAGATTATTGAATACAGTAATCAAATACAAAATGAAAAAGATAATATCATGAAGTTACAAGATGAAGCATCTAATTTAAAAGATGAATTAGTAACTTTAAAAGATAGTAGAGATAATTTAGAAAATGAATTAAATAATACTATAGTAGCTTTAAACTATTATGATTCTAAAGTAGTAGAGTTAACTATATTTGCTACTGACAATGCAGATAAGTTAGCTGAATTAACTAAAGAAGATGATGAATTAGACATGACATCACCTGAAGATGATGTAGATGTTAATAAAATAATAGATGGTAAGATATTTGAAGAAATAGATAGTATTTCAAAAGATGATAAAGAATTATCTGAAGAAGAACTTGAAAATATCTTAAATACTCCTTCAGAAGAAGAAACTGAAGAAGTTGAAGAAGAACCTAAGGAAGATGAAGAAGAATCTAAAGATATAGAAGATGCTATTCATCAAACTCAAGAAATAATCACTAGTGATATTATTAATGATGATATCAAACCTCCAATGGTAGAAGAAGATAATAATGAAGATTTATCTAGACTAATGGTTGAAGATGACGATGA
>CAMPCD010000009.1 GCA_946643435.1 uncultured bacterium | reverse complement strand
TGGCTTATAATAGAAGAAAAAGAAAAGTTAAAAAGAATATTCCTGAAGCACAAGCACATATTTCTACAACATATAACAATACATTAGTAACAATTACTGATAAAGACGGTAATACAATAAGCTGGGCTTCATCTGGAACTATCGGATATAAAGGCTCTAAGAAGAAGACTTCTTATGCTGCTGGATTAGCTGCTGAATCAGCTGGTAAAGCTGCTCAAGAATGCGGAGTTGTTAAAGTTGACGTATTTGTTAAAGGTTTAGGTGGAGGTAGAGAAACTGCTATCCGTTCACTTCAAGCTGTAGGTTTAGAAATTACTTCAATTACTGATGAAACACCAGTACCACACAATGGTTGTAGACCACCAAAAAGACCAAGAAACTAATAATTAAAGATAAAAGGAGTATATTATGAATTTTGAAAAACCAGAATATGAAATAACTGAATATGATCAAAAGAAAAACTATGGAAAGTTCGTTATCAAACCTCTTGAAAGAGGATTTGGTACAACTTTAGGAAATGCATTAAGAAGAGTTATGTTATCTTCTATGCCTGGATCTGCTGTTACTAGCATTAAGATTGAAGGCGTTATGCATGAATTCCAAAAAATTGACGGTGTAAAAGAAGATGTTATGAACATCGTATTAAACATCAAATCTTTAGTTGTTAAGAATCATTCTGACGATAAAAAAGTAATGCATTTAACTGCTAACAAAGAAGGAGTAGTTACTGCTGCTGACATCGAACATGATGCAGATATCGAGATTATAAATCCTGAACTTGTTATTTGTAACTTAGTTAAAGGTGGAAAAATCGACATGGAATTAACTGTTTGCAACGGTAGAGGATATGTTGATGCAAAAGAAAATAAGAAATTAATGGGTGGAGATATTCCTGGAGTTATTCCTGTAGATTCTAACTACTCACCAATCGAAAAAGTTTTACCTGAAGTTGATCCAACACGTGTTGGTCAAAATGAAAACTTCGATAAATTAACAATGTATGTATATACAAACGGATCAATGACTCCAGAAGAAGCTATGGCATTAGCTGGTAAGATCTTAATTGAACATTTTAAGATTGTAGCTGATTTAAATGAAATAGCTGACAAGACTGGTATCATGGCTGAAAAGAAAGTTGATACTATTACTAAGACATTAGAAACTCCTATTGAAGAAATTGAATTCTCTGTAAGAGCTTATAATTGTTTAAAGAGAGCTAGTATCAATACTATGCAAGACTTAATTGATATGACTGAAGCTGATGTTGCTAAGATTAGAAACTTAGGTAAGAAGTCATTAAAAGAAGTTATTGATAAAGTAGCTGAAATGGGACTAAAGTTCCACGAATAATATAAAAATACTGTAAGGAGGTAACAGACATGTACAGAAAATTATCAAGAGAATCTAGAATAAGAAGAAGTATGTTAGCCGGAATTACTAAAGATGTTATTATGAACGAAGGAGTTACTACTACTGAAGCAAGAGCTAAAGAAGTTAGAAAATTCGTTGATAAGATGATCACTTATGGAAAAGATGGATCTTTAGTTGCTAGAAGAAAAGCATTAGCTTTCTTACATAACGATAAGGATGTAGTTAATAAAGTATTTAATGAATTAGCTCCTCGTTATGCTGACCGTAATGGTGGATATACTAGAATTATTAAATTAACTGAAAGAAAAGGCGATGACGCTTTAACTGTAAGACTTGAATTAGTTGACTAATCAAGTCTTTTTTCTTTATAATTATTAAAGTGATAAATATGAGAGAAAAAGAACAAAAGAGAATAGGTATTTATATAGTATTAATTAATATCATTTTATTATTATTCTTATTTACAGCAAATGACTTTAATTATATGTATTTAATAATTGGTATTATTTCTTCATTTATAGCAATAATATTTAATTATAATTTCTTACTATCCTATAAGAATAAATACAATTTAATAAGTTTAATAATTAATATATTAATAACAAATGGGATACTATTATATATAATTTACATATAGCACTAAAAAATTATAACGAGATAAAGTATATTTATTTATCTTGTTATTTTTTTATGTTATAATTATTTCGTAGAATAGTAGAAAGGTGTTGGCTATATGGTTAGTGCAGAACATATACATAAACAAGATAATTTTTTCTTGTTCTTCTTCGTATATGTATGTTTAGGTGTTTACTATGTGCTTCGTATACTAGCAACACCATTCATATTTATATGGAATTCTTTTTCAACTGGTTTATATAATAGTATTAATACTAATGTTAATACTAATGATTTACGTGGTGCTTATATGGGTGCTACTGAAGCTCAAGAACTAGCTGAACAAATGCAAAACGAATCTTATGGTACTCAAGTAGTGACTAAAGAAGTTAAAGTTAATAAAAACTTAATTGATGCTAGACAACAATTAATTAATTCTATAGATGCAAATCAAGAAGTAAGATCTGATAGACCTGTAACATATAAATATACAGCTTTAGATCCTTCTGGTAAGCAAGTAACAAATGTATTTGTTGCTTTCTCAAGAGTAGAAGTATATACATTCCTAGAAAATGAAGGATATAAAGTATTTAAAATTGAGACTAGTCCAATGATCGAAAGATTATATGGTGAAAATGCTTTTGCAAATCATAGATTAAAAACAAAAGATTTAGTATTCTGGTTAGATCAATTATCTACTTACTTAAAAGCAGGTATTCCTTTAACAGATGCTATGCGTATCTTATCTAAACAAATGGGTAAGAATATGAATATAAATAGAGTATTCAATTCAGTTGTTTATAATTTAACATTAGGTGAATCATTTTCATCTGCTCTTGAAAAACAAGGTGAAGCATTCCCATCATTATTGATTAATATGATTAAGTCTGCTGAAGCAACAGGTGATCTTGAAGGAACACTTGATGATATGGCTAATTACTATAGAGAAATTGAAACAACTAGAAAAGATATGATACAAGCATTAACATATCCAGCATTGGTACTTGTTTTTGCTATAGGTGTAGTAATATTTATGTTGGTATACTTAATACCTCAATTCGTAAATATTTACAATACAGCTAATGTTAAACTAAATCCTATTACAGTAGGTATAATAAAAGCATCGGAATTCATGCAGAATAACTTATTCTATGTATTTCTTGTTACAGTTGTAATTCTAGGTGTAATAATTGTCTTATATAAGAATGTTAAAGCATTTAGATATACACTTCAAACTATAGCTATGAAACTTCCTGTAATTGGTAAAGTAATTATTTATAAAGAGATGACAATATTTACTAAAACATTCTCATCTTTATTAAAGAATAATGTATATATTACTGAATCAATGGATATCCTTGGTAAAGTAACAACAAATGAAATATATAGAGAAATAATGATCAATACAATTAATTGTATTGGTAGAGGTGAAAAGATATCTGTAGCCTTCAAAGATAATTGGGCGATACCTGAAGTAGCTTATTATATGATGGTTACTGGTGAAACTACAGGTCAATTATCAGAAATGATGGGTAAAGTTGCTGATTATTATTCTGAACAACATAAGTTAATTGTTAATACATTAAAGACATTAATAGAACCAATATTAATTGTATTCTTAGCTGTTGTAGTTGGATTCATAATTATTGCAGTTATCGTACCAATATTCTCATTATACGGACAAATTAAATAATTTGGGAGGGGACATCATGGTTATTATGCTACTATTATTATTTATAGTTGGTACATTCTTTGGATCATTTTATGCTTGTATAGCTAATAGACTATCTAAGAATGAATCAATAATAAAACCAGGTTCCCATTGTGAAAATTGCAATCATAGATTAACCTGGTATGAATTAATACCAGTTTTTTCTTTTATAATACAAGGTGGTAAATGTAGAAAGTGTAAGATTAAGCTTTCATATGAGTACTTAGTTACTGAAGTAGTAACAGGTATATTGTTTGCTTTTTCTTTTTATATTTATGAGTTTTCTTATCAAACTCTTATTATGATAATATTAAGTTCTTTAATGGTTACAGTGTTTATATCTGATTTTAAATACTTAATAATATTAGATGAAGTATTAATACCATCAATTATCTTATCTATTGTAGTATTATATTTTATAGGTGGTTTTGAACTTATATTATCTTCGTTAATAAGAGGAGTAGTTTTATTTATAGTATTACTAATTATTAAATTATTAGGAGATAAAGTATTTAAACAAGAATCATTAGGTTGGGGAGATGTTAAACTATCCTTCTTAGCTGGATTATTACTAGGATTTAAATTAGGATTAGTTTATTTATTCCTTGGTGCTTTAATAGCATTACCATATGGAATAATATCAAAACATTTTAAGAAGGAAGCGCTTATGCCATTTGGACCTTTCCTTATGATAAGTTTATATGTAATTTATACTATACCTTCATGGTTTAATATGATATTACAAGTATTGATTGGAGTGTAATTATGAAAAGATTAAAGTATTTATTATTACTTATTATTCTTATTCCTTTTAATGTATATGCTTCTCAAATAAAGAAGGATACTATTGATGTAACATTACATTCTGATGGAACAGCATCTGTTGTTGAAAAGTGGGATGTATCTAGTCAACGAGATACTTATTTCCAAAAAGACTTCTTCAATGCATCAGATATTGAAATATCTAATATTAAGATAGTTAATAAGAATGGTACTGAATATACTAATGTTAAGAAACTAAATAAAGATGATAGAAAGACTTATACTTTAGTTACTCATCCAAAGTATAAATCATTGAAGGTTGTATTAGATACATATAAAGATGATACATATACAATAACTTATGATGTTAAAGGTATGATTAAAAAATATAAGAATGATGTATATGGTTTAGATTTTACTTTTGTAGGTATTAATTATTCTATGAAAATAGATTCAGTGTTAATAACTATTAAATCTGATAATCCATTCATGGAAACAAATACAGCATTATTTGGTATAGGTAAAGATTTAGCATTAAGTATTACTGATGGTAATATAATCATGAATACTTTCACCTATGATAATAAATCATTAGTTAGATTATTTACTAAGTTTACTGATTTAACATTTGATAATGTTGTTGAAAAGGATGCAACATTTGAAGAAATATATGAAAAAGCTCGTAATGAAAATTCATATGTAACATATATATTAAACATGACATCTATTAGAACATTTATAATTATAGGTGTAGTAATAATATTAACTATAGGAATTATAGTATTAGCTAAAGTAATCGCTAATAAAAAAAGTGGTGGAGACTTTGCTGGAATAGATGTAGTAAATAATCAAGAAATACCTAAATTAGATGAAGTGGATTATTATAAAGATGTACCTATTCTAAATCTATATAAAGTATCATTCTTAGCTAGTTATTTTAAAATAGCTAGAAATAGATCTGATTTAGTTGGAGGTATAATATTAAGTTGGATATATAAAGGAGTAATTGATGTATTCCCTAAAGATGCTAAACCATTTATAAGATTAAACTATGATTCAGTAAATGAAGATTATCAATTAGATAGAGATATCTATTCAATGTTAAGAGAATCAAGTACTCATAATATAATTGATGGAACTAAATTAGATAGATTCTCATCTTCACATTATTTAAGAGTTATGACTTGGTATAACATGGGTGTATCTAATGTTTTAACTGATGAAATCATGGCTGGATCAGTAAAAAGAGTTAGTAAGATGGGTAAAATGCATTTAGAGTTACAAAATCAAATAGTAACTGAAGCTATTAGATTACAAGGTTTAAAGAAATATTTACTTAACTTCAATCAAGTACCTAGAGAAGATGCCTTAACTGAGAAAACATACAAGAATCTTTTAATTAATGCAGAAGTATTAGGTATTGGTGAACAAGTTGCTAAAGAAATATTAAGAAAGAACCCTAATAATGTATATGCTCAAAAATTATTAGACTTAGAAAATGTAAGATTTATATATCGTGGATTCTATTCTAAAGCTAATGATAAATATAAATTAATTAATAAGAATAATTTAACTGATATTTCTTCTTTAAACCAAGAAATAGATCAAATAGTTAGTCAAATTCAAAGATAATTAAAAAAAATTAAAATATGCAAAAAAACAAAATTTGCATATTTTTTTATTACCAAATAATTATAATTAGAAGATAATTGGTTCAAATTGTTTAAAATTGTTATAAATAATATGCTCAAATATTTAAAATCTGCGCTTTGTTTTTTACCTTTTTCTTGTGTTAAATTTGTAACCAGAAAGGAGGTAAAAGAATGCACAATATAGTTTATTTGATAGGTAGACTTACTAACACACCCGAAATGAAAACCTATGAAGACGGAAAAGAAAAACTTACAATTAACTTAGCAGTTCAAAGAAGTTTCAAGAATGACGATGGAATATATGAAGTTGATTATTTAAGAGTCATTCTATGGAATGTATTAGCTACACACACAGCTGAATATTGCAATAAAGGTGATTTAGTTGGTATTAAAGGAAGAATACAAACTAGATCATATGAAAATGAAGAAGGCGAATTAAAATACGTAACTGAAATAATAGCAGACAAAATATCATTCTTATCATCTGCTAGCAAAAACATAAAAGACACCCAATCTTTTGACAAAGAACTTGAAAATGAACTTGAGGAAGGAGAAGAAGTAGAAGAATAAAAAGGCAACATATTTATAAAATTTAATCTTAAAACAAATTAGTCATATTACATTAACCACTAACTTTTTAAATAGAGGCAAAAAAGCCTCTATTTTGTTTTTATTTCGTGGGTAAATGTTGTATAATATGGTGTAATTGCGAAAGGGGCTGAAAGCTATGAAAATAATAAAAGATGGTAAAGCATATGTTCAATTAAAGGATTTGAGCTTCTTAATTTCCGATAGTGGGTTTACTATTCCTAAATCAGTATATGTTAAATCATTATATGATGTTATTCATATGACTGAACATAATAAAAATAAGTTTTTTGTTTTTACTGATGAAGAAGAAATAGAATTAATTAAGAAAGCTACTTGTATAGCTGACTATGATGAAATAAAAGGATTATCTAATGAAGAGTTTGAAGAACTATTAAGTGCATCTTCAGTTGAATTAGATCATTTAAGAGAAAAAAAGAGAGAAGCTAAGAAACTTATGCAATTTCATAGCTTAAGTGTTGCTTATAAAAGTGAACAATATAAAATAACTTCATGTAAAGAAGCAAGAGCAATTAAGAAAGTAAAATTGCCTAAAACAAATAAGAATAAACTATTAGATTTTACTCGTAAGAGTAGATAATACCTTTAATAATTCTATGTAATAATGTATAATATTATGTAGAATAAGAGGGTATTATGAAGAAGATAATTAAGGAATTATTATTAATTATTGTAATATTCATAGCACTAACATTCGTTAGTGTTTTCTTTCTGATGAAATCTAATACTGTACTTATTGGATTTAATATAAAATATGTTAATAATATTTATAATACCTTTGAATTAGAGTTTGATGAAGTTAAGGCAGCAAAATACTATAAGGTTGAACTTATTGATAATGAAGCTAATCTAATATATTTCTTTGATACTCATGATACTTATAATAGATTTATTGTTGATAATTTAAAATATAATACAACATATTCTTTCATGGTTTATGCCTATGATAATGCTAATAATTACATGCCAGCTAAATCATCATATGAATTTGTATATGAATATCCTACTTTTGATAAAAGTAATCTATTATTAAACAATCAAGAATATAAGATAAATATAAATGGATCTTTATCCAATAAAGATTACTATATTAATATTTCAAATGAGGGTAAGGTATTATTAAATGATCATATTAAAACTAATGAATACTTAATACCTTTAGACTTATATAAAGATAAACAAATAGAATTATCTATACAACTTTTATGTGATGGTGTAGTTGTAGATAATTTATCTTTATTTAATGATATGAATCCTATTAAAGATATATATATCGAAACACCTGTAAGTAATACATCAGTATTATTTAATGATGTTGTATTAATCTTCCATGGTGGAGAAAATGCTGAACACTATAATATAAATATTTATAATGATAAAACATTAATTAATACTTCCGAAACAACTAAGAAAAAGATAGTATTATCTAGATCACTATTTGAAAGTGATAAACAGTATAGAATTGAAGTTGAAGGTGTATATAAAGATTATAAGAAAACTACAGATGTAACATTCGATTTAGTAGGATTACCAAAACTAAAACCTGTATATATAAATGTTAATCCTAAAGCAATAAAGAAGAATACTAAACTAGAGTTAAAACAACCAGAAGGAGCTAAGATTTATTATACATTAAATGGTGATGATCCAACTACAAATGGTATACCTTATGAAGAACCTATATTAATAACTGATTCATGTGTATTAAAAGTAACAGCTAAGGAAAACTTAAGAAGTGATGCTGTTGTTACTACATATAATCTTAATGTAAGTGAGCAAACTCAATTTAAGTTCTATATATCTCCATCTAACCAAGGAAGAAATCTAGGTGTTCAAGAAGTAGGATTTACTACTGAAAAATATGAGATGAATAAAGTAGCTGATTATGTAATAGCTAAACTAAAACAATATGATAATGTTAAAGTATATAGAAATAATCCTGAAGGTGGAATAAATCAATGGAATAGGGATGCTAATTATCTAGGAGTAGATTTAAAATTTGCTATTCATTCAAATGCTTCTGTTGATCATACTTCATATGGAATAGAAACATGGATTGATAATGAATTATCTGATACTTATTCTATAGCATCTTTATTACAAGAAAAGATGGTTGAAATGTATCCATATAAAGATAGAGAAAACTATGATAGAGGTGTTAAATACTCATTAGGTAACTTAGGAGAAGCTAATGATAACCTTGTAAGATTTGGATTATTAATTGAATTAGCCCACCATGATGATATGTTAGATGCTAAGTGGTTAAAAGAAAATCAACAAGAAATTGGTGAGGCTTTAGCTGAGGTAATATTAAAATACTTCCAAGTAATATAGTCTTACCCTCATTGACTATATATTATAAAAATAGTAAAATAAAGAAAGTAAGAAGGGCGATAAAATGTATAATGAAAAGTTATTTTTAACTCCACAAGAAATATATAATAAAGAGTTTAAAATAGACGCTGAAGGTTATAGACCTAAAGAAGTTGATCAATTTTTAGACATGGTTATTAGAGATTATTCTGAATTTACTAATATCATTAAGAAATTACAAATTGAGAATAGAGAATTGTCTTCTGATAATGCTAAACTAAAAACTGAATGTCGTCGTTTGAGAGCCATTATTGATACAGCTCAAGATGGTGGTGGTACTAGTAAACCTAATTTCAATAATGTAGATTTACTAAAAAGAATATCAAACTTAGAAAAAGCAGTATATGGTAAAAGTGAATAGTTATCTTTGATAAACGCGCTAAGTTTAACTTGGTGAGGAAAGTCCATGCTATCACACTCTGTGATGAGTGTAGTGTTCGTGCTAGGGGAATAAATAACCCTAGGTAGCGTAAGCTAACGGCTGCGAAATAACCTTAAATGGTTAGAATAGCTATAAAAGTGCCAAAGAGACGAGTCGATTGGGAAACTAATCGGGTGGAACGTGGTAAACCCCGCGAGATAGAAATCCAAATTTGGTAGGAGAGTCTTTGGGAACGAATGATAAGGGACCAAAGGAACACGTAAGTGTTAGATAAATGTTTATCGCCTAGTAATAGGTTACAGAACATGGCTTATAAAGATAATTTATTCTTTTATAAAAAAGGGATGTGATTTCTCATGTTTTCAACAGGAGAAGCTTTCAAGAATACTAGAGAAGCATCTGGTGTCTCCATAGAAGAAGCAAGTAATGATTTGAATATTCCTGTTCTTGAATTAGAACAAATAGAAGCTTGTGCATTTGGAGCCTTTGATGATATCTATGAGCTGAAGCAAAAAATACTAGAATATGCTAAGTATTTAGGTTTAGACTTAAATGAAGTAGTAGAGAATTTTAATGAGTATATGTTTGATTATACTTCTAAGATCAAGTTAGATGATATTGAAAAAGAGATGATTGAACTTGAGAAGGAAGAAAAAGTTGAAGATGAAACTAGAATAGCTTCACCTTATACTAGATTCTATCCTAAAGAAAGAACTCTACCTTATATCATAGCAGGTATTATTATAGTGTTATTAGTGATTATTATAGTTGTTTGGAGTATATCTCAAATAACTTTTAGAAATAATAGAACAAATGTAATTAGTTATTACGACGGAGGAGTAGAATATGAATTTACCAAATAAAATAACAATGTGCAGAATTTTCTTATCAATTGTATTATTAGTATTATTAATATTTCCATTTGATTTATGTGGAGTTTCATTTCCATCATATTTAGTATTTGGACATATTAATATGAGTTTAAAATATTTAATAAGTGGAGGTATATTCTTAGTTGCTTCCTTAACAGATTCACTAGATGGATATATAGCAAGATCTAGAAACTTAGTTACTGATTTTGGTAAAGTTATGGATGCTATAGCTGATAAAGTATTAGTTAATGGTGTTTTAATTGCATTAGCTTGTAATGGAACTATTACATCAGCTATTCCTGTTATTATTGTTACAAGAGATATATTTGTTGATTCAATTAAGATGGTTGCCGGATCTAAAGGTAAAGCAGTTGGTGCATCAGTTTTAGGAAAACTTAAAACTATTTGTATGATGTCAGGTTTAACTTTAACATTCTTCTATAATATTCCATTTGAATTAATTAACATTGATGTTGCTAATGGATTATTATATATTGCAACAATCTTATCAATTATAAGTGGTATTCAATATTATCTTGTAAATAAAGATGCATTTAAAGACAAGTAATACTTGTCTTTTTTTAAAGGGTGATATAAATGAGTAAGGTAGGTATGGTTGTACTTAACTATAATGATTATAAGACAACTAGAATAATGTTAGATACAATTAAATCATATAGATCTATTGATAGTATTGTTGTAGTAGATAATCATTCTACAGATAATTCTTATGAACTATTAAAAGAATATAATAGTAATAAAATAGATGTAATTAAATCTAAATCTAATAATGGGTATTCTGCAGGTAACAATGTAGGTATTAAACATTTATTAAAAAAACATAAAGTCGATTATGTAATAATATCTAATCCTGATATTATTGTTGAAAGTGAAGTTATAACAGCTTTAAAGAAAGAGATGGATAAGCATGCTAGCATTAAAGTATTAGCTCCAACTATATCTGAACTTGATACCATTAAAAGAGGGTGGATGTTACCAACTTACTATGGAGAAGTAATTACTATATGTAATACTAAACAAAGATTTCATAAAAACTATGGATTATATGATGAATCTCATTATAAAGATAAATTATCTAAAGTAGATGTTGTATCAGGTTGTTTCTTTATGATTAGAGCAGATGTATTAAAAGAAATTAATTATTTTGATGAAGGTACATTCTTATATTATGAAGAAAATATCTTAGGACATATATTAAAAGATAAAGGATATGATACATATATATTAAATAATGTACAAGTAATACATAATTTATCAGTAAGTGTTGATAAATCTATTAAGAAATTAAATAAGTATAAGATTTTAATTAAATCATTAATGTATTATGAAAAAACATATAATAAAAGAAATATCTTTAGTATGTTTATACTAAAAGTATTATATGGATTATCATTAACAATTGCTTTTATAAAGAATCTATTTAGATAGGTTCTTTTTTTATTGAATATTATTTTTTATTATACCTATTTATGATAAAATTAATATGGTGATAATATGATTGGTTTTCTATTTACTGCAGTAATATTCTTTTTAATTGTAAGAACAATTATCAAAAAAGGAAATGAAATTAATAATCCTTTTGGAAATGTAATAATTACTGAAAAAGAAGGTTTTGCAAATACTCCTGAAATGTATAATCAAAGTATTAACAAATTAGCTAATGAAGTTATTACTGAAGAATTAAAACAACAAGGTTATGGTATGTTTGATTCTACAATGGAAGTAGAAATAAAGAAAAGCATACTAGGCTTAATAGTTGGTGTTATATTCTTTATTGCTAATATGATGCTTATGTTTAGAATAAATGATGTTATTGCAGGATTATTAATGTTTGCAACTATTATTCCAGCTATTATCATGGTAACTAGATATAATTTAAAAAAGAGTATATATAAACAATTCCAAGCAAGAGAAGATGAAAACATGGAATATATTATTAACTCTATGATTCAAAGAAAAGTAAATAGAATACCTTTTATATTAGGTAGAATACTTATAATAATTGGTTTATTTTTTATTCCATATATAGCCTTTAATCATGAAACATTTATATATGAAAAAACAAATGGTGGTTATGCCTTAAGATATTATGTTGGATCTAATTTACCTGAAAATATAGAAGTGCCATCAGAATATAAAGGTGAACCAGTTGTAGAAATAAGAGGTAATGTATTTAGAAATTTACCTCAAATAAAATCTGTTAAATTACCAAATACTATTACATCTATTAGAGGTAAAGCTTTCCAAAATGATGTTAATCTTGAAACTATAGAATTACCTGAAAATTTAACTGAATTAGGTGGATCTGCTTTCCAAAATTGTACAAGTTTAGTTTATATTACTATACCTGAAAAGGTAAAAGAAATACATGGATCTACATTCCAAGGAGATACATCCTTAGTTATGGTTGAATTACCTAAGGAATTAGATACAATAGGTGGTCATGCATTTGATGGATGTACTAGTCTTGAAAATATAGGTGAAACATCTATTAAAAAAGAAGTAGGTGGATATGCTTTCTATAATACTAGGATTAAATATATGAATCTAGAAGAAGGCGTTACTCAAATACATGAAAAAGCATTTGCTAATACAGCAATAACAAATATTACTCTTCCTACAACAATAAAGAAAATTGGACCAAGTGCATTTGAATATTCTACTTTAATGAATATTAATTTAAATGAAGGATTAGAAGAAATATCTGAATCAGCATTTGAAGGAACATTGATACAAAGTATTAGTATACCTGATTCAGTAACTAAAATAAGTGCTCATGTATTCGAAAATTGTCGTAATTTAGAAAAAGTAAAATTATCCAAAAATATTACTGAAATAAAAGCTAGCACATTTAGAAATACAGCTATAACATCAATAGATATACCTGAAGGTGTAACAAGAATAGGTGAAAGAGCATTTAGAAATTGTTCTAAATTAACTAATGTAAATATTCCTTCAACTGTTACAAGTATTGAAGATTCAGCTTTTAGGGAATGTAAATTGTTAACAACAATAACAATTCCTGAAGGAACTAATTTAGGAGAAAAAGTATTTAAGGATAGTCCAACAAAAGTAAAATATAGATAGGGTGGTTTTAATGGAAGATTATAAATTTATTCATCTTCTATATGTTCCTACACTTGCATGTAATATGGCATGCAAGTATTGCTATCTTGAAGATAATACAGTAGATTTAAAGTCTGATAAAAAAGTAATTGATACATTAAAATATGCAGTTAATAAATTTAATAAAAGTAATGTATATCCATTTAATATATCATTACATGGTGGAGAAGTAACTTGTTTATCTCATGATGATTTTGAAGGTATTATAAAATTCATAAGTGATTATTATAAAAAGAATAATGCTTTAATATCATCTCATGGATTTAAAATAGGTGATCCTCATATCAAGACTAATTTATATTCAATAGATAAGCATATAGATACTATAAAGAAATATAATGTTTCTATATCTGGTAGTTTAGATTTACCTTTATCATTACATGATGAATATAGAGTAACTAAAGGTAATAAAAAGACATTAGATAAAATCATTAATAATATTAAATTATTAGATGATTTACCTAATAAAAGAAAAGTATCTGCAACTATATTTAAAGAACATTATGAAAGAATAGATGAAATAATTGAAGATATAAAATGGTTAAATAAAAATACAACATTAAATATGAATGATTTTAATTTCATGATAGGTTTTGATTATAATTCCAATGGAATACTTCATCATATGAACGAAACTGAACAAGTAAAATTCTTTAAAAGAATGCATAAAGAATTTGATGGTACAGATTTAGATGTTGGAGTAAATGGTGCATGGTTTAATGAGTTTGGACCAGATTATTGCACTAATTGTACCAATTGTGGTGAGAAGTTTTTCTTACTTGAAAAAAATGGTGATATTTATTCTTGTGTAAGAGGTCAAAAGAACAAAGATTTCTACTATGGAAATATATATGATAATACAGTAGAAGAAATATTAAATAAAGCTAAAGAACAAATATTAAAAGCACATAATAGAGTTGGTTTTAATCCTACATGTGCTAAATGTCCTTATCTTTATTTATGTAAGACTGGATGTCCTTTTGTTAAAAATGTATATAAGAGTAATAAATCATATACATGTAAGTTACAACAAGAATTATATAAATTAAGAGGATATGAACCAGATAATAATGTAGAAGAATCAACATATTATTATCTACATGATGTTCATCCATCTTTGATGGATAAATATTATCCAAAAGAACAAAAAGATTATCCATCTTTAGAAGAAATAATAAGTAAAGATGCTAATCTAAAAGGTATATATGATGATGAATTGTTTATACTTAAAATAGATGGAATAGAGTATAAATTACAATCTCAAATACTTAAAAAGGTAAGGGATATAGTTTATATATCTAAGGAATCATCTATTGAATTATATATGAAAGATGATATATTTACATATGTATGTGATTATCCTAATAATAACTCGTTATATATGATGTTATTATCAGGAGATTTAATAACATATGGTGATGAAGGTAGAACAAAACAAAGACATGTAATGACTCATCAAATATATGAAGGAGTTATAAAGAAGAATAAAAGTGATAAAAAAGGATATTATAAAGTTGATATATCTGATGTCTTGAAATTATATTTATGTGACTTAGATAAAGATAATCCTAATAATTTATTCTTTACTACTTCTGCATTAAGAGATTATCATTATACTAAACAAAAGAATAATGCATATTATCATATGCAAGCTATTAATCTACCATTCCAAAATATTGAGTTTAATATACTAGAGGAGGAAGAATTATGATAAGTGATAAAGCTAAAACATTTAAGGAATTAAAGACAAAAAGGGCTGTTTATAATTTGGCTAAATATTATTATTTAACTGATGAACAATTAAATCATATCTATGAATTCTTAGTTTCTACTCCAAATAGTTTCATGTTAGCTACTAAGGCTGCAATTAAACTATATAAAGCTCAAAATAGTTTAGTAGAGTCTATAGGAGTATCTAGTAAAGTTTCTCAATATAATGGTATTTCATTCGATGGATATAGAATAGATGAGACAGGAGACCATGTAGTATCTCATTATATATCTACAAGTACAAGATCAGGAGGATATTCTAGTTCATCTGGATCAAGCACAAATAATAATAACAACAATAATAACAATAATAACAACAATAACAATAACAATAATAACTAGGTGATTTAAATGAGTTTAATAAGTGATAGGAATCATGAGAATAGACTAAAAGAATTCAATATAAATATTAAAACTATTTATTCTGATGGTGATAACAAATACGAAAAAAATTCAAATGGTACAAAAAATGAAGATTTAACAAGAGGAATTATAGTAGAAAAAGACTACTATGTTAATAATTCCTTTAAAAAGAGATTATATGGATTTGATCCTAGAATAGAATATGCCTTTATTAAAGGTGAGCAAGTAGGTAAAACTTATGATTGTCCTAACTGTAGAATGATAACTAAAATAACAGAAAGTATTGAAAGATGTCCTTTCTGTGGTTCTCATTTTAATTTAGATTATAAGAATAAAGATTTAGGAAGTAAGAATACATATGATTTAGTATTACATAATAATAAGTATATTATTTTTACTTTATTACTTGATTTATTTGTTTCATTTGCTATATCCTTTTATTATTTTCATAAGGTAAGTAGAACTTTTAATATGTTTGATATATTAAAAGCATCTGGAGTAGCCTTAGGTATAGCATTAGTATTATTCTTTATATTCTATTTAGTAGATGCTTTTATAGTATTATTACCAATTAGAATAAAGAAAGAAGTTATTAATAAATCAGATAGAAAAGTATGGGAAGATTTAGAAAGAAGAAATATTGCTTATAATACATTCTATAATAATCTTCATTCGGAATTAGATAAACTATATTATGTAGATAATAAATGTTCAATAATTGACTATGATATTATCGATTATAGCAACTTTAAATTAGCTGAAGATGCTGGTAGTTTATATTTATCAACTGATGTATTAATGAGAGAAGTTAAATATGAAAAAAATAGATTATTTGTACAAAATAAAACTAAACATTTAGTATTTAGAAGAAGTACAAAACCTATTAAATATACAAAAGATGGTGAAATTAATGTAATTAATTGCCATAACTGTGGAGCATCAATTGATGTTACAAGTGATAAGTGTAAGTATTGTGATACAGAAAATAATTATAATCAAGAATGGTATTTATATAAATAGTTAGTTTATCCTAACTATTTATTTTTTTATTATAATATGCTATAACTAATACTAGGTGGTAAAATGAAAAGTTTATTGGAAGTAAAGAATATCAATAAATCATTTGGTAAGAAACAAGTACTACATAATGTAAGTTTTACAATCAATGAAGGTGAGATATTAGGTTTCATTGGACCTAATGGAGCTGGTAAAACTACTACTATTAAGTTAATACTTGGATTACAATCAATTGATTCAGGTGAAGTCATTATCAATGGATATGATGTTAAGAAGGATTTCAACAAGGCTATGACATCTGTTGGAGCTATAGTTGAATCTCCTGATTTATATATGTATTTAACTGGTAGACAAAACCTAAAGTTAATAGCTAATTATTATAAAGGAATTAAAGAAGAAGATATTAATAAAATAATTAAGCTAGTTGGTCTAGAAAAAAGAATAGACGATAAAGTATCTAAATATTCTTTAGGTATGAGACAAAGATTAGGTATAGCTGCTGCTTTATTACCTAAACCAAATGTATTAATACTTGATGAACCAACAAATGGACTTGATCCTGAAGGTATTAAAGAAATGAGAGAACTATTAGTTAAATTAGCTAAAGAAGATAAGATAGCTATATTAATATCTTCACATAATTTATCTGAACTAGAAAGTTTTGTTACTAACACATGTATTATTCAAAATGGTAAAGTAATAAAATCAACATCAGTTAAAGAATTAAAGAAATTAAATGAAACAACATTTAAGATTGATTTAAATACATCTAAAGGTATATCTAAATTATTAGGTAAAAAGGTTAAAATAATTGATGATGATTCAATAGAGGTATATGTAGAAAAAGATGAAATAACTGGTATTATTACTAAATTAATTGAGAATAAATATCAAATATATCAAGTAGTAATGGAAGAAATGACATTAGAAGATGCCTTTATTAGTGTGACAGGAGGTAATAAAATTGATTAGTCTTGTTAAAAATGAAATGTATAAAATACTACATAAAAAAGCTATTTATGTAGTAGCAATAATTGCCTTAGCAGGTGCATTATTAATGAGTATTTTAGATAAGAGCATTACAAATTCATTTGTTGATTTGAATACAATGTTATATGAAGAACAACTTAAAACATGTGTTGATATTGGTGAACCAATAGATATTCAACATTGTGCACATGCAAAAGCAGGTTTAGAACAAATTAATTTTATAAAAGAGAAAAAAATAGTTAATGAATCTAAAGAAATGTATGTTGTGCGTAATGATTTATATGATGCACAACTTGAATACTATACTTTGATTTATAGTAAAGCTGATGAAAGTGCTATTGAAGCTTCAAAGAAAAAAGTTGATGAAGCAATTGAATTAATTAATAACTATGATGCTGTTAAGTATATAAATACAAAAATGGAAGAAGCTAAAGCAGAACAAGTAGAAGCTTGTAGTGATCCAAATAGTAATGAATGTATAGCTGCTAATGATGACATTGTTGCTATCCAATATAGAATTGATAATAATATACCTTACTCTTATAATGATGCTTCATCTAGTTTAGATTCATATTCATCCATACATGCAAAATATTTAGATGTTAGAGATAAAAATGATAAATTCTTAAATTATAATGAAATTATTGATAAGAGAAACTCTGAAGCAACTTATAAAACTGCTAAATATATGTTAGATAATAAAATATTAACTAATGATTATAAAGATTATTCTTCAGGGAGTGAATTAGTTGATGGTTTTAAAACTTTATCATTCTTTGTTATTTTAATCATTATTATGTTAAGTGCTACTAATGTAGCTGATGAATTTAATAAAGGTACTATTAAACAATTATTAGTTAAACCTTTCTCAAGAACAAAGATATTAGTAAGTAAACTAATAGCTGTATTTGCAGTATCAGTTATATTTATGTTTATTATTGAAATAGGAATAAATGTTATAGCTGGATTAGTTAATGGAGATATTCATACTATAATAGGTAAACAAGTAATATTTAACTATCATACACATGAAGCTATGTATATGAATACTATAGTATTATCATTATATGCAGCATTATTATCATTACCTAGAATTATACTATTAGAGTTATTTATATTTACTATGAGTGTAATAACTACTAATGCTGCATTTGCATTAGGTTTAGGATTTGGTGCTTATATTTCAGAAGAAGTATTTGCAATATTTATGAAAAAGTTCCCATTCTTATCTTATTCTCCTACATTGAATTATCAATTTAATGATTTTGCATTTGGAGCAATAAGTCCTTATAAAGATATATTCTTAACTAAATCAATAATAGTAAGTGTAGTATCATTTGTAGTACTATTAACTGTTTCGATTATAGTATTTAATAAGAAAGATATAAAAAATCAATAAGTACGAATTAATTCGTACTTTTTTATTTATTATGATTAATTAAATGTTATAATAGATAATAGAAGTGATTATATGAAAAAGTTTATTGATAATTTTATTTTAGTTTTTATAATGTTTATACCATTTTTATATTTATATATTTCATATGGTATAAGAGAACATATAGATATGTCTATATTAGGATTTGTCTTAATATCATTTTTCTTTTTATTGGCATACATATATTTATTTATTAATAATATCAAAAGAAAGATGTTAATAGGATATCTAATATTTATGTTATTAGCTATAGGACTAACTTTTGTTAATCAAGTTAATAGTATTGAGAGTATTAAAGACATATTAATAATGTTATATTTTCCTATGTTTGTATTCTTCTTTATTAACTATGATAATAAATGGGTTAATCAAAAATACATATCATATGTATATTTAATATTTGCATTTATTTTAACAATTAGTTATATATTTAGATTTAATGCAGATTTAGCATTTGAGTATAAGAAGGGCTTTATAGGATTATTCTATGGTTCAAATATAATTAGTCCTATTATAGCTGTATTAATGCCTATAGCATTAGATTATGCATCTAAAAGCAAGAATTATATAATTAAAGGATTATTCTATATATGTACTATTATTACTGTATTATTTATAGGTACTAAAACAATATATGCATCTTTAATTGTATATGTTGTATATTGCTTATTAAAGTATTTCAAGAGAAAACCTCATATTGCTTTAATGATAGCAACATTAGCTTCTGCAGTAATAATAATTCTACCTGTTATACCTCAATATCAAAATTATAGAACAGAAAAGATTTATAATGCTTTTAGTGATGATACTACTTTCTATGATATAGAAAATGTTGATAAGTATTTATTCTCATATAAATTAAAAGACACTAAGATTAAAGTAGAAGATATAAAGAATGAAAATAAGATGTATTCATTTATATTTGGTAACAAATATGAAAAAGTTGGTATTGATTTAGTTGATATGATCTTATCAATTGGTATAGTAGGAGTTATATTATATATAGCATTTATGATTTATATCTTATCAAGTAGTAAGATTAAAGGCATACATTTAGTATTATTTGTGATGATGATCTTTGCATCATTCTTCCAAGGTAATATATTTACTAATTATTTAGTTTATATATTCATAGCATTATTATTCTTATTAAGTAAGAATCAAGATGATAGAACTAAAATATTAGTAGTATCTAATATGTATCCAAATAAGAATAATAAGTCATATGGTATATTTGTTAAGAATGTAGAAGATAGATTATCTTTATACTACAATGTAGATAGAGTAGCAATTGGTAAACATAATAATATTATTGCTAAATTATGTGCATATATTTATTTACATTTAGCTACAATTATAAAAATAACATTTAATAATTATGATTATGTATATATTCATTTTATATCTCATTCATCTGGTGGTGCAGTATTTGCTAGTAAGTTCTGTAAAGGAACTAAGTTAGTTTTTAATGCTCATGGTAATGATGTAGTTGCTGATACTGAAAGAGATAAAAAGAATATTAAGAAATCAGCTAAGTATCTAAAGAATGCATATAAAGTAGTTGTTCCATCTTCACATTATATGAATGTTATTAGAGAAAACTATAATGTACCAGATAATAAGATTATTATTTATCCATCTGGTGGTGTAGATACTAATCTATTTAGAAAAATAGATAAAGATGAAGCTAAAGAATATTTAAAATTAGATAAAAAGACTAAATATATAGGTTATGTATCAAGAGTTGAAACTGATAAAGGATATGATACTTTTGTAGAAGCAATTAATATTTTATCTAATGATAAAAAATATAAGAATTATAAGTATATAATTCTTGGTGGTGGATCAGAAGAAAAAATATTAAATAAATTAATAACTGATTATAAACTAGAAGATAAGATAATCATGTTAAATGGTTTATCAAGAGAAGAATTAGTTTACTTATATAATTCATTAGAATTATTTGTATTCCCAACAAAAAGAAAGAGTGAATCACTTGGACTTGTTGGACTAGAAGCATTTGCATGTAAGACTTTAACAATTACATCCAATAATGAAGGGCCTTTATCATATGCTGAAAACAAACGTAATGCATATGTATTTAAACAAGGCGATGCTACTGATTTAGTAGATAAGATTAATACAATATTAGATTTAGATGAAAAGGGTAAAGAAAAGCTTATCAAGAATGCATATAATAAAGCATTAGAATACGATTCATCTAAAATGGATAATATATTAAAGAAAATATTTAAATAGGTGATAGTATGTTAATTGAAGGAATAAAAGCTTTTATATTCGGGGTTGTTGAAGGTATTACTGAATGGATGCCAGTATCATCAACTGGACATATGCTAATATTAAATGATTTATTAAAACTTAATGTATCTAGTGATTTTTATGAATTATATGAAGTAGTTATTCAATTAGCTGCTATATTAGCTGTATTCATATTATATTTTAGAACTTTATTTGATTTTAATAAGGATAAGAAACATAATAAGAAAACATTTAATCTATGGGGTAAGATAATAATCGCTTGTATTCCTGCTGGAGTATTAGGAGTATTATTTAATGATATTATAGATAAATATTTATTTAATTCTATAGTTGTAGCTGCAATGCTTATTCTATATGGTATTATATTTATCATATTTGAAAATAAGAATATAGGTACTAAACAAACTAAGAAATTAGAAGATGTTACATATTCTCAAGCATTTGCTGTAGGAACTTATCAAGTATTATCTTTAATACCAGGTACTTCAAGATCAGGTGCAACTATCTTAGGTGGTTTATTATCAGGATTTGATAGAAAAACTATAGCTGATTTTACATTCTTACTTGCTATTCCAGTTATGGGTGGTGCTTCTTTATTAAAAGTACTTAAGTATATTAAGAATGTAGGATTAGTATTTACTACAACAGAATTAACTGTATTAATTGTTTCTTGTTTAACAGCATTTATAGTTAGTTTCTTTATAATTAAATACTTCTTAGCATATATTAAGAAAAATGACTTTAAAGTATTTGGTTACTATCGTATAGGATTAGGTGTAGTAGTACTATTATACTTTATATATAAGAGTATCTTTGTTTAAGATACTTTTTTATTGTATAATAGTTGATGGAAATGAGATGTTTATATGAATGAACAACAAATTATAGAATTAGTAAATAAATGTGAAGATAAATGTAAGGATGAGTTTAAAAAAATAGATGAATTAGAATTCATGTATTCCAATAAAGTATTAAATGCCTTCCAAGATAATAAAGTATCTGAAGCCTGTTTTTCAACAACTACTGGATATGGTTATAATGATTTAGGTAGAGATACTTTAGAATCAATATATAAAGATTTATTTGGAGCAGAAGATGCCATTGTAAGAAATCAATTTATATCTGGTTCTCATGCTTTAGCTAAGACATTCTTTGCTTTATTAAGACCATCAGATAAACTAGTTTATATAAGTGGTACTCCATATGATACATTACATGAAGTAATAGGTATTAAAGATAATAATTCTTCATTAAAATCATTTGGTGTAGAATATGATGAAATAGATTTAATTGATGATGATTTTAACTATAAAGCTATTGAAGATTATATTAAGAATAATAAAGTTAAAGTTATGGCTATCCAAAGAAGTAAAGGATATTCTACAAGATTATCTTTAACTATAGATAAAGTTGAAAAAGTAGTTGAATTAATTAAATCTATTAATAAAGATATTATTATCATGGTAGATAATTGTTACTGTGAATTTACTGAAGAAAAGAACCCTATTGAAGTAGGATGTGATGTAGTTGTTGGATCTTTAATAAAGAATTTAGGTGGAGGTATAGCACCTAATGGAGCTTATGTAGTAGGAAGACATGATTTAATTGAACTAGTAGGTGAAAGTTTAACTTTACCTGGAGAAGGAAAAGAAGTAGGACCTACATTAGGTATTAATAAACAATTTTATCAAGGATTATTCTTAGCTCCTTCAGTTGTAGCTTCTTCTTTAAAGACTGCTGTATTAACAGCATGTGTATTAGAAGAATTAGGTTATAATGTATCTCCTAAGTATAATGATCCAAGACCAGATATAGTACAAAATATAATATTTAATGATCCTGATTTATTAATTAAATATGTACAAGGTATTCAAAGTGGTTCACCAGTAGATGCTCATGCAACTCCAATTCCATGGGATATGCCTGGTTATACTGATCAAGTAATCATGGCAGCTGGATGCTTTACTCAAGGTTCTTCTATTGAACTATCTTGTGATGGACCTATTAGACCTCCATATATTGCATATCAACAAGGTTCTTTAACATACACATATGGTAAGTTAGGATTAATTAAAGCAATATTAAAATTAAGAGGATAATATGATTGAAGTAAAAGTAGTAAGTTCTAAAAAAATTGCTAAACTAAAAAAGAGAGAAGAATTAGTTGCTTCTAAGTTTCCATTTGATGAAAACATGGATAAGGTTAATTGGAAAAAGATAAGAAAGATAGTAGATGTATCTGCTAAACTATATAAGATTCCTAGACATGTTAAAATCAAAGTGTATAGAAAGAATGGACTAAGATTTGAAACTATTACACCTAAGAAAATACTTAATAATGATATTATTATCTATTTCCATGGTGGTGGTTTTGTTTTAGGTAATGCTGTATATACAAGACACTTTACTAAAGACTTGGCTGAAGAGTCAGGATCAATGGTAGTATCCGTTGATTATCCTTTAGGACCAGACAATAAGATTAATGATATTATTGAAAATGTATCAGCTATATATGATTTAATATGTATTAAATATCCAGATTCTAATATATCTTTAATAGGTACATCTGCAGGTGGAAGTATTGCTTTATCGTTAGCTTTAAAGATTAATAAGGATAAGAAGAAACCATTAAAGAGTTTAGTTCTATATTCACCTTTAACAGATTTATCTGAAACATATAAGAATATGAATGAAGTGACTGATAAGGTAATTAGTAAGAATGTTAAAAAGGGATGTAGAAAAGTTATATTAGGTAAATATAAGAAGAAAGACATGTATGCAAGTCCATTGTTACATGTAAGAAATAATTTACCTAAAACAATGATTGTAGTAGATAATAATGAAACATTATTTACTGATTCTTATGTTCTTTATAATAAGTGTATAGAAAACAATATAGAAAGCAAATTAATCATATATAAGAATGCTTATCATGCATTCCAAACATTATCTAATAAAACTAAAGAAACTAAAGAATTATTAGATATAACTTGTAACTTTATAAAAGACTAGTATACATTTACTAGTCTTTTTATTTTGTAAAAATAGATGTCAATAAACGAATAATTTACAATTATAAATTGTAAAGAAAATGTAGCGTATATATAATGGTATTATGGTGATGCTCATGAAGAATGAGAATATAAAGGGAATAATACAATTAGTAATAAGCATTGCTATCTACTATTTACTAGAGCATTATTTCTATGATGTTATTAGTTTAGTAGGTATTAAAGGAGACTTAGCTAACTTTATTGTAAGTCTAAGGTATCCAATTATATGCTTATTGTTATTCTTAATCTACCGTGATAACATTCATAGTTCTAAGAATAAATATAATAAATCACTTATAATGAGTATTATATTTTCTCTAGGAACATTTGTAGTGTTGGTTATAGCTGATTACTTATTAGTTAAAGTAATATCAACATTCCACTCAGTAGAATATGGATTTACTAATTACTTTGGAAAATCATTTGAATTGAATGATATTTATCCTATGGCAATAGACCTAGTATTTATACCGTTTATTGTTACAGTTATATATGTACTTGGAGTATCAAATATAATTAAGAACAAAACTGCTGCTTCAGTAGTATCTGGTATATTATACGGAGTTATTCATATTATGAATTATAATTGTTCATTAGAATGTAGTTTCTTTATTGTATTAATTCCATCAATTATCATCATGCTATTAACTTATCTTTATAAGACTACAAATAATATTTGGATGGTATTTATATCATACATATTATTTAAAGGCTTAGGATATCAAATATTGAGGTACTTACCATGAAAAAAGATGTAAGTAAGACATTAACGTCATTCTTGCTATATTTATATTTACCGACATTAGTTATTCTAATTGGTAATTATGTATTTAAATTACACTTTGACAGTAGTAATTTAGAGCAACTAGCATGGCTAAATATTATATTTGATTTATTCTATTTTGTATTCTTTATTATCTATAGTATAGATATATTTAAAGAATATAAAGTATTAGAAGGTAAGGATAGCAATGAAAAGACAGGATACTTTATCAGTTCATTGGTTAAAGCTACTGTTGGCTTCTTTGTAGTAAAAATACTTGGAGCATTTATCGTGGGGATAATAAGCACTAGTCTTGGAATAGATGCAACTTCTGCTAATCAAGCTGCATTAGAAGAAATCATCAATGTTTCACCTTTGTGGATGTTGATAACTAGTGTAATATGTGCACCTGTTGTTGAAGAACTACTATTTAGAGGAGCAATTAGAAGAATTATAAAGAATAAAAGGGTGTTCGTAATTGTAAGTGGATTATCTTTTGGATTAGTTCATGTATTAAAATATAATGTTGCAGTAATACTTATTTTAGTAACAGGACTATTAATTGATAAAATATACGAATCAGAATTAAAGAAGAATAAAAAGGTTAAGTTATCAATCTTAACTTTTGTAGTTATGTTTGTAGTTTATTTATTATCTCTACAATTTATAACTGGTAATTTATTAATGGCTATAACAAGTATAGAAATTTCTGAATTAATAAGCGGAGTATTGTATGTATCTGTGGGCTTATTCTTAGCTTATATATTTCAAAAATACAATAATATATACTTAAATATTGGTACTCATATGATCAATAATTTATTCTCTTATATTATTATTTACTTAATTGGTTAATTACTTTATAATAGAGAGTTAAAAAAGAAAGTGATTATATGGATAGGGATCTATTATTTATATTAGTTATATTAGCATTAATTATTGTTACAACACTTGAATTAATATATATAAATAAGAAGGAGAACAAGACGATGAAAGATACAAAAGAAAGATTTGATTTAGAAAAAATAACAAAGAATATTGAAAGAGATTATAAACCTGTAAATATAAGATTAACTTCATACGAACAAGAACAAGAAGATAATGCTATTATTTCTTATGATGAATTAGTTAGTCAAATGAATAATAATAAAATTAATTATGATGTATCATATACACATGAAGATGATGATATAAGTGTTAAGAAGATAGATGTAGATCATGAATTTAAAGGTGAATTACATGTATCTAATAATAGAACAGGTTTAACTTGTATGAGTTATGAGAAAGAAGAAGAATTCTTAAAAGCTCTTAAACAATTACAAAGTACTTTAGTAAGATAGTGAATACTATCTTTTTTTATTGTGTAAACAAAAAACAAATCTATTTATATATCAAATATGAAATATTATAATTATAATAGGTGAATGATATGGCAGGAGATAGATCTAGTGCTGTACTTATTATTTCTATATTCTTGATATTTGCAGCAATATCAGGTTTTTTAGCATTCTATTTTATTAGAATAAGTGTACCTAAACAAACTAAAACAAGCACACCTACAAATAAAGAAATAGTACTTACAACTTCATCTACAACTATAGATTTAAGTAAATATACTACTACAACATCTAATTTAGATAATGAAACAAGAAAAAACTATAATCAACAATTTAAAGTTTATGTAGAACCATTATTAGCTGCATTAGTAGTAAATAAAGAAGAACCTAACTTCTTAACAAATGTTAAATATAATACAAATATGTTAAAAGATGATAACTTTAAGTATTCATTTGCTTTATATATGTTATCTAAAGATAATGTTTATAAAGATATAGATGGTAATACCATAAGTATATCTTTAGATAATTTAAATAATTATTATAATTCTTTATATGGAGAATTGTTTGATTATAATAAGTTAACAGACTTTGATAGAAATATATATCCAATAGATAAACCTATTATAGAAGGCAATAATATAATAACTACTATTAATGATGATTATAAAGATTCATCTTATATGGATATTAAAGCTGTTAATATTAAAGATAATACTATAGAATGTGATATTGTTATTTATAATACAATTGAAGAGTATAATAAGTATAGTGATATATCAACTTATGATTATCCTGTAGATCTAATTTATTCTAAATTAGAAATAACATATGAAAATAATAAATTAACTAAATTAGTATTTAGAGATAAATAGCATACAAATGTATGCTTTTATTTTTGACTAAAACATATTATTAATATATAATATGTAACCAATCAAAGGGGTTTGATTGGTATGAAAAATATTTATAGAAAGACTTACAAGATAAGTTATAATAATTCATTATTTCAAGTTTTAGTACGTAATGATAAGAGTGTAGGATTCTTAAAAATTAACTATAAAGATGGTGTTGAAAATTATTCATTACCATCAGCTCAAGAATTCTTACATTTATCATCTGTAGTAAATGTAAATAATAGAATTAAATTTTAGAGTCAATTAGACTCTTTTATTTTACGAAAATATGACGATTTTAATTGTAAAAAGCACGTAAAATATGATATATTTTAGTAAGGTGATAGTATGGCAACAAAAAAGTATGATGCTAGTTCAATTAAGATACTTGAAGGACTTGAAGCTGTAAGAAAAAGACCTGGTATGTACATTGGTTCAACTGATAAAAAAGGTCTTCATCATTTAGCTTGGGAAATTATAGACAATGGTATAGATGAAATTATCAATGGATATGGTAATACTATTAAAATCATTATGAATAAAGATGGATCATTAACTGTTGCCGACAATGGACGTGGTGTTCCAATTGGTAAACATGCCAGTGGTAAATCTACTCCTGAAGTAGTTTATACTATTCTTCATGCTGGTGGTAAGTTTGAAGAAGGTAACTATAAAGTATCAGGTGGTCTACATGGTGTAGGTGCATCTGTTGTTAATGCGTTATCTGATTGGATGGATGTAATAATCTATACTGATGGTAAAATATCTGAGATTAAATTTAAGAATGGTGGAGAAGTAGATAAACCACTTAAGACTGTTGGTACTGCTAAACATACAGGTACAATAGTAACATTCATGCCAAATTATAATATATTTAAGAATTGTAATTTTAGTTATTCAACATTATGTGAAAGAATGCAAGAAAGTGCTTTCTTACTTCCAAGATTAACTGTAGATGTAGAAGATAGAACAGGTGATGAAGTTAAGAAAGAAACATATCATTATGAAGATGGTTTATCTGCATTCGTTAAATACATTAACGAGGATAAAAAAGAAATATCTAACATTATGAGTGTATCTGGTAATAAAGCAGGTATTAATGTAGATATTGCTTTACAATATACTGATTCTTATAGTGAAACTATTGAATCATTTGTTAACAATGTTAAGACACCAGATGGTGGTTCTCATGAAGTAGGATTTAAGACAGGATTAACAAAGATATTTAATGAATACGCAAGAGATAATGGTTTCCTTAAAGCAAAAGATTCTAACTTTGAAGGATCTGATACAAGAGAAGGATTAACTGCTATTATTAACTTACAAGTACCTGAAGAATTATTACAATTCGAAGGACAAACAAAAGGTAAATTAGGAACTCCTGAAGCTAAAAAAGTAGTAGAAGATATTATCTATGATAATTTAAAATTCTATCTTCAAGAACATAAAGCTGAAGCAACAAATGTTCTTGAAAAGATGATGGGTTCTCGTGTTGCTAGAGAAGCAGCAAGAAAAGCAAGAGATGAAGCAAGACTAGGTAAGAATAAAAAGAAAGAACAAGCTTCTTTATCTGATAAGTTAACTCCACCTCAAGCTAAGAATGCAAAGATAAATGAGTTATTCATTGTCGAGGGTACTTCTGCCGGTGGTTCTGCTAAACAAGCAAGAGATAGAAAGTATCAAGGTGTATTACCTTTAAGAGGTAAAGTATTAAATACTGAGAAAGCTTCCTTAGCAGATGCTTATAAGAATGAAGAATTAAATACACTTATCCATTGTATTGGTGGTGGAGTTGGTTCAGACTTTGATTGTAAATCTATCAACTATGATAAAGTTATCATCATGACCGATGCCGATGATGATGGATGTCATATTCAATGTTTATTATTAACATTCTTCTATAGATTTATGAAACCTTTAATTGAAGAAGGACATTTATATATAGCTATGCCTCCTTTATTTAAAGTAACTTTACCTAATAAGGAATTCCATTACTTCTATACAAATGAAGATTATAAGGAATATATTCAAGGTAAGTCTAACTATACTGTACAAAGATACAAAGGTTTAGGTGAGATGAATCCTGAACCATTAAGAGTAACTACTATGGATCCTAAAACTAGAAACTTAATTAAAGTTAATATAAATGATGCATTACTTGCAGAAAAGAGAGTTTCTGTTTTAATGGGTGATTCAGTAGAACCTAGAAAAGAATGGATTAATGAGAATGTAGACTTCTCATTAGAAGATGATTTTAAGATATAAAATAAAAATATGCTAAAAAGCATATTTTTTTATTTTCCACACGTATTTTAAGAATTAATCTTGTATATATAGTATTAGAGGGTGTATTGCCTAGATGTTATTCCTTTCTTTTGAAAGGAGTGGTGATAAATGCTTAGAAGAAGTGATTTAGTCATTTTCTTTCTAGTTATTATCATTGTTTTGTTAATACTATATAAATAACCTATCAGGGGGTTTTGGTTTAATAAAATAAGCATCTAGTATAAACTAGATGCTTCAACCAACAAGGAATAGCATCAGTTTGGTGATGCATCCTCTAACTAAATTATATTATATATAATTATTCTTTACAACTATATCTTTTTTTTAATTTGACGAATATATTGTTATACATTATAATATGCATCATTAAGAAAGAGGGTATAGAATATGGCAGTAGATAAAAATGCCTATGGTTGTGTTGATGAGGATCAAAGTTTCGTTAAAAGACATTATGATGAATTGATTGATGGAGAATACTATGTAGTAGACTTGAATAATATAGTTGAAAAAGGTATTAGTAATCACGGTCTTGGTTATGGTTATACTAGCATTGATTCCACTTCAGATTTAGATTTAATAGCAAAATATGCTATTTATAACAAAGGAGTAATGCATGGTGCTGGTTGTAAGAATGCTTATATAGATTTTTGTATTGATCCAGAGAATACACCTTTAGCAGAAGAAGGTGCTATAATACTACAATATAATAAAGATAATCATTGTTTCATAGATCCCGTTACTGGTGTTGCTTTTGAGGAAAATGAAGATTATCAAACATCAGATTACTCAGCATTAAATTATCAAAACTTTATGGAAGCATTTGATAGAGCTAAGAAAGTGCCATTCTATTATACTGAAGATGTTGAACCTGAAGTAGCTAAAATGAGCGATAAGATTAATGAAGAATTATCTCAAAGATTAGAAGTAAGAGCCAATGCATGTAGAAATAAATTAGATAGACAATTTGAAAAAATGGTTCAAGCTCAATATATAATAGCTTGTTATGAACAAGAATTTGAAGATGTTCAAGAAAGTGAAAGCAAAACTAAATAGTTATAAGAAGATATAGTTAAAACTATATCTTTTTTTATTGTATTATGTTAAAATTATTTTGATAATAATAGGGTAAGAGGGTGATTCTTATGACACTTAAAGAACATTTTAAAATGGATTATAAAAAGATATTACCTTTAGGTAGTTCTGTTATAAAAGGTAAAACATATAGATTTACTATATTAAGTCCTTTATTAGTTAGACTAGAATATTCACTTACAGGTGAATTTGAAGATAGACCAACAGAACTTGTCATGAATAGAAATTTCCCTGCAGTAAAATTTGAACAAAAAGAAGATAGTAAATATTTAACTATTAAGACAGAATACTTTACTATTACATATCAAAAAGAACAACCTTTATTAGGTTCAAAAGTATCTCCAGATCAATATTTAAGAATTGATTTGAATGATACAGATAAGTATTGGTACGTTAACCACCCAGAAGTAAGAAACTTTGGTGGAACAACATACTCACTAGATGGTGCAGATGGTAAAACTAGATTCGGTAAAGGTTTATATTCTACTGATGGTTTTACTTCAATAGATGATTCTAATTCTTTAATCTATAATGAAGATGGTTCATTAGGAAAAAGAAATGATAAACGTATGGATATATATGTATTCATGTATAAAAGAGACTTTGGTGCAGCTTTAAGAGATTATTTCACTTTAACTGGTTTTCCACCTTTAGTTCCTAGATATGCTTTAGGCGTATGGTGGAATAGAAATATACCTTATAATTCTAAAGATATAGAAAAACTAGTATTCCAATTTAATAAGTATAAAATACCATTATCAATTTTAATGTTAGGTGATGACTGGCATAAGAAGAATGGTAAGATGAAATCTGGTTTATCATTTAATCTTGAATTAATTAAAAGACCAAAAAGAGTAGCTGAATTCTTACATAGTAAAAATGTTAGATTAGCTTTAAAGATTAATCCTATAGAAGGTATATCAAATAAAGAAGATTATTATTTACCATTTAAGAAGGCTTCAGGATTAGAAGAAGATAAGAATGGTGTATTACCATTTAATGTATTTAATCCAAATACTTTAAATGCTTATTTTGATTATTTAATACACCCACTTATGAATTATGGTGTTGATTTCTTCTGGTTAAACTATGATAATGTTAATGATTTAACTACATTAAGAGCATTAACACATTATCATTTTAATGATTTTAAACAAATATTAAATAGACGTGGTATAACATTTGCAAGAACATCAGGTCTTGCACAACATAGATACCCAGTTATTTATACTGGTGAAACATTAGTATCATGGAATAACTTAAAAATGATGCCTCAATATAATTCAACAGCATCAAATTTAGGTTTATCATGGATCTCTAATGATATAGGTGGATTTACTGGTGGTATTGAAGATCCTGAGTTATATGCAAGATTTGTACAATTTGGTTGTTTCTCACCAATATTAAGATTATCTGCTGATGAAGGTAAATACTATAAGAGAGAACCTTGGAGATGGGATATTACTACATCATCTATAGTTTCTCAATACTTAAGATTAAGACATTCATTAATACCATATCTTTATAGTGAAGCATATAGATATTCAAGAGCAGGTTTACCTTTAGTACAACCTTTATACTATAGATATCCTGAAATATATGATGAACCATTATATAGAAATGAATATTACTTTGGTTCTAATTTATTAGTTGCACCAATTACAACTAAGTCAGAACAAGTAATGGATAGAACAATATTAAGATTATTCTTACCTGAAGGTATTTGGTATGACTTTACTAATGGTAAAAGATATAATGGAGGAAAGCGTTATACTGCTTTCTATAAAAGAGAAGATTATCCAGTATTTGCTAAACAAGGAACTATTATTCCTTTAGCTATGCTAGATGAAAAGAATTTAAATGATACTAAACCACCAAAGAATATGGAAATACAAGTATTCCCTGGTGCTTCAAGTACATATGAGATGTATGAAGATGATGGTTTATCTTCATTATATGAAAAAGGTTTCTTTATTGTTACAGATATAGATTATACTTATCAAAAGAATAATTTTAATGTAACAATTAGACCTGTAGCTGGTAAGTCAGGTATTATTCCTGATTATAGAGCTTATAGAATTAGATTTAGAAATACTAAGGAACCAGATTCAATAAGTGTTCATTGTGGAACTGAAAAAGTAAAAGGTATCCAAACATTTGTTGATGATAATGATTTCGTAGTAGATTTACCTTCATTATCAACAATTAAACAAATAACTGTTGTATGTAAGGGTAAAGATATTGAAATAGATGCATTAAGATTAGTTAATGATGATATTGATTCAATCTTAAATGACTTACCAATTCAAACTAAGATTAAAGAAGAAATTGGTAAAGTATTATTAAGTGATTCAGAGATTAAACAAAAACGTATAGCTGTACGTAAGTTAAGTAAGTTAGGTGTATCTAATAAATACATTAACTTGTTCTTAAAATTACTTGAATATATGGCCGAAGTTTAGTATAATCGAGTTTAAGCAAATGACGAAAAGGTAGTAGTAAATGAAAATACCTAAAGAGAGTTCACGGTTGGTGTAAGTGAATGGTTAAGTAATTTATGAATTAGGTTTCTGATGTGGATGGTTTAATACCTTTATCATTATAATAAGAAGTAATTAAGGTGGTACCACGATATTCTCGTCCTTTGGAGATATCGTGGCCTTTTTTATTTAGAAAGAAGGACTAATATGGAAATAGAACAAACAAGAAAAATTGAAAAGAAGTGGCAAGAATATTGGAAAGAGCATCAAACATTCAAGACTGATATTTGGGATTTCTCAAAGCCTAAATTCTATGCACTAGATATGTTCCCATATCCATCTGGAGTCGGTCTACATGCTGGACATCCAGAAGGATATACTGCAACAGATATAATATCACGTATGAAGAGAATGCAAGGGTATAATGTATTACATCCAATGGGATATGATTCATTTGGTTTACCTGCTGAACAATATGCTGTTCAAACAGGTAATCATCCTGATGGATTTACTCAAAAGAATATTGAAACATTCTCTAAACAATTGAGAGAATTAGGATTTGATTATGATTGGGATAGATGTATTGCAACATCTGATCCATCATACTATAAATGGACTCAATGGATATTCAAGCAATTATACAATGATGGATATGCTAAATATGTTGATATGCCAGTTAACTGGTGTGAAGAATTAGGTACAGTATTATCTAATGATGAAGTAATTGATGGTAAGAGTGAAAGAGGTGGATTCCCAGTTGTTCGTAAGAATATGAAACAACTTTGTATTGATCAACCTAAGTTTGCTGAAAGATTACTAGAAGGATTAGATGAAATTGATTGGCCAGCTTCAACTAAAGAGATGCAAAGAAATTGGATAGGTAAATCAACTGGTGTTGAAATGGATGTTAATATTGCTGGTGGTGGTAAATTCTCAATATTTACTACATGTATTGAAACAGTATATGGTATAACATTCTTTGTTATTGCACCAGACGGAAAACTAATTCAAGAATTAATGCCTAGAGTTGAAAATAAAGAAGAAGTACAAGCTTATATAGATGAAACAGCTAAGAAGTCTGCAATGGATAGAACTGAATTAAATAAAGGTAAATCTGGTGTAGAAGTTAAAGGTGTTAAAGCTATTAATCCAATTAACGGAGAAGAAGTACCAATCTTCTTAGGTGACTTCGTATTAGGTGATTATGGTACTGGTGCAGTTATGGCTGTTCCTGCTCATGATCAAAGAGATTTTGAATATGCAAAAGAACATAACCTTGAAATAATTGAAGTTATTGAAGGTGGAGATATAACTAAACAAGCATTTGAAAAATATGATTATCTTGGAAAAGGATGTAAATTAATTAATTCTGAAGAATTTACAGGATTAACTGTAGAAGAAGCAAAAGAAAAAATAACTGATAAATTAGTTAATGAAGGTATTGCTAGACGTACAGTTAACTATAAATTTAGAGAGTGGATATTTGCAAGACAAAGATACTGGGGAGAACCTGTACCTATAGTACATGGTGATGATGGTAAAGACTATATCTTACCTGATGAAGAACTACCAGTAGAACTTCCTGTACTTGATGATTATCAAGGCCATAATGGAAAAGCTCCACTTGAAAATGCAGAAGAATGGAAACATTATGATAAAAATGGAATTAAAGGTATAAGAGAAACATCTACTATGCCTGGATCTGCAGGATCATCTTGGTATTTCCTAAGATATATCGATCCACATAATGATAAAGAATTTGCAAATCAAGAATTACTTAAACATTGGATGCCAGTAGACTTATATATTGGTGGACCTGAACATGCAGTAGGTCATCTAATGTATTCAAGAATTTGGAATAATTATCTATATGATAAAGGATTGTCTCCTGTTAAAGAACCATTTAAGAAACTAGTTCATCAAGGTATGATACTTGGATCAAATGGTATTAAGATGGGTAAAAGATTCCCTGAATTCGTAGTTAATCCATCTGATGTAGTTGCTCAATATGGTGCAGATACATTAAGATTATATGAAATGTTCATGGGACCACTTGAAGCATCTAAACCTTGGAGTAATCAAGGTGTAGAAGGAGCTCGTAAATTCCTAGATAGAGTTTGGAGAGCTATAACTGAGGATGGAAAAGTAAAAGATGAAGAAAATAAAAATCTTGAAGTTCCATACAATAAGATGGTTAAAAAAGTAACTAATGATTTTGAACAATTAGGATTTAATACAGCTATCTCTGAAATGATGGTATTCATGAATGCTGTATATAAAGAAGATGTTTTACCTAAAGAATATGCTGAAGGATTTGTTAAATTATTAAATCCAATATGTCCTCATATAACTGAAGAAATGTGGGAAATACTAGGCCATGATAAAACAATAGCATTTGAACCTTGGCCAACATATGATGAAGCTAAGACTATAGATGATACTATTTCTATTGGTGTACAAGTAAATGGTAAACTAAGAGGTACAATTGAAATATCTCAAGATGAAGAAGAAGATTCTATTAAAGAAAAAGCTCTAAGTCATGAGAATGTAATGAAGTTTACTGAAGGAAAAGAAATAGTTAAAGTTATAGTTATTAAAGGTAAAATAGTTAACATAGTAGTAAAAGGATAGAAGTAATTCTATTCCTTTTTTTATCCAAATATGCTAAAATTATCATGAAGAATAGGGGTATGTTATGAAGTATATTAAATATATTTTGTTAACAATTTTTATTATTCCAATTAACATAAAAGCATATGAATTTGTGTGTCCTACGGGACCACATACATATCCAAATACTTTTACATGTAATATTGTAGGTGAATATAATAAAACATACGATGAATTATCAGGAAGTATTGATCCTAAATCTATATCGAATATATCATGTAAGGTATCTGGTTATGCTGATGGCTTAACAGTTAAGAATAAAAGTGATGAGTATGGTTTTTCTTTAACAGGTACTCCAACAAGTGAAAACCTAGTTACATATACATGTGAGGTAACAACTCAAAGTGAGACATCAACATCTGCTTCTATCATAATGGATAACTTTAAGTATCATTTTTTAGATGATAATAGAGATGCTTTCACTGAAGTATTAAGAAGTCCTTTAATTCAAATTGTTGCATATCATGAAGAAGCGCCAGTTGTTGTAGATACAAAACCAAGAAGAACTGATAATCCTGATTCAAGATTAAAACTTATAAGTGATGAGAACTTAGACTTTGTTTTTTCTCAATTCAAAACTCAATATGATTTATCAGTTTTATTTGAAGTAGAAGAATTAAATCTACATATTGTACCTAACAATGAAAATTCTACATATAGAATAGAAGGTTCACAAAAGTTAGCTATAGGATTAAATGTTATAGATATATATGTAACAGCTTTAGATGGTACTGAAACATGTTATACATTAAATGTAACAAGATTAAAAAGAGGAGAAGAAATATATTATCCTGAAAAAGATGCCTCTTTAAAGAGTTTATCTATAAATGGTTTTGATATTAATTTTGAACCAGTTATATATGATTATAATATTCATGCTACATATGATATAAACTATTTAACTGTCAATGCAGTAGCTACTAATGATGAAGCTAATATTGTAATAACTAGTACAGATAATATTAAGAATGGTGATACTGTTAAAATAACAGTCACATCTAAAGATGGTTCTAATTCCATGGTATATATGATTCATGTACAAAAAGATGCACCACCTAGAGATTATAAACCTCTTATATTTGGTGGATTAATTACATTAGCTATTGCTTTAGTAATATTACTAATTATTAAAACTAATCAAAAGAATAAAAATGATCCTTTATTAAGAATTAAAGGAGATAAAACAAAAGTAAATTATGGTAAAAAATTAGATACTAATCAAATACCTGATGCAGGAAGTGGAGTAAATATAGAAGGTAGTATTAATACTATTGATTTAAACAATACTGCTAAACCTATTGAAACAGAAGAGGTCTTAGATATGTATAAGAATAAAAAGACTTCAGTTGTTACTACATTAGATTTATCTAATGCAGCAGTTCCTCAACCAGTACAACAACAAAGTGTACCAGT
>CAMPCD010000008.1 GCA_946643435.1 uncultured bacterium | reverse complement strand
GTGTAAAATGATATAATATGTATCAATTAAAAGGGGAAAGTATGGTGTAGTTATGGCAAGAAATATATTTGATAAATTAAGTGGCAAAATTAAACCATTTCATTTAGAGGATGAATTACAATCTATAAAATTTGTAGATGGAAGCAAACCATCTATGCGCCTTTTTAAGACAAAAAAAGGAAAAAGAGCAATAGCAGGATTAATTGATATTGAGGAAAATCATAATCATTCTTGGTATGATGAAATCGTTCAAAGAGCTAAGAAAAATCCAAATGCATTAGCATTATTCTATCGTGGAACAAAAATATCTTTTGAAGAAATGATTAAAAAAGCGGATGATTTAGCAAAGGCTATGAAGGCTTCAGGTATTGTTCAAGGTGACAATATTCCTGCTTTCTTAAGCAATACTCCAGAAACTGTTTACTTTTTACTAGCTGCTAATAAGTTAGGTGCAAAAGTGAATTTAATGAGTAATAATTTTGATAAAGATTATTTAAATGAATTATTAGATAAAAGTTCATCAAAAATGCTATTTATTACAGATGACCAATATCTTAATGTTAAGTCTGTCTTAGATAATAGAAGCTTTGATAAGATTATAATGTCATCTTTAGCAGATTCGTTACCTGATGATCCAACTAAATGCGACGAATATGAACCTTCTTTAGATAAATACTATCATTATGATTGTTTGAGAGATTCCTTCGTAAATGATGATAATAGAATTATCTCATTTAATTCATATAGTGATTATGGAAAATCTCTTGAACTTGATGTGGAATCAGTTGGTGATTTAAATACTGAATTTTTACATACATATACTAGTGGATCGACTAGAGTTGGATATCCAAAACCACTTACTCATACTAATCGTAGTTTGATTGTTAGTGGTAGATTTCACGATTCGGAATTATCTGGAAATCCAGATTTAGCAGGTTTAAGAGGTATGGCACATATTCATACTGATTCTAATACTGATATTATTACATGTATATCAGATAACTTAATGCAATTGTGGTCTGTTGCTTTGGAACCAGAATATTCTAGCGAGACAGCACTAGATGCAATTTTTATGAATAAGCCTAATTACTTAAATATGACATTGACTCATTTGATGTATGCGTTTAAAGAATATTTATATGGTAGTCGTTATGTTGTTGATGGCCAAAGAAGAAAAATGCCATGGTTGTTTGCTTGCTTTGCTGTAGGTGAGGGGACTTCACCTGGAGAGGAAAAATTTTTAAATAAGTGCTTTAGAATTGCGAGAGCTGGTTCTGGAGTAAAAATAAATGGTTTTTCCTTACCTTTTACTACATTATGTATTGGTGGAGGAGATACTGAACATGGTGGAATCTACTATACTTTATGGAAAGCTTTATATGATAAGGTTAATTATTTAAGATTAAAAAATCATATTACTGGAATGAATCCGGAAGCGTATGTTCAAATTAGTTCTTTCAAACAATTAGACGATGGATCATATAAGGAATGTGATTATAATGAATTGGGAGTAATTGCATCTAACTCTGCTACTACTATGTCACATTACTTAGATAATCCGAAAAAAACTGAAGAATTAATAATTACTGATGAACATGGAAGAGAATGGGTATCTAATAATGTATTAGGTTATGTTGATGAACTTGGTGGAATTCATGTAAAAGGAAGACTTGACTATAAATTACACTTAAGCGATAGTATTGAAGTATATCCTTATGTTATTGAAGATGAAATATTAAGAGATACAAAAAATGTATTATCTTGTACAGCAACTAATACTAAAGATGGAAAGGTCGTTATCAACATTCAATTCCAACCTGATAAGAAAAAATCTGACTTATTCGTAATTAAGTCAGCTATTGATAGAATATATTCTAGATATAACTATGATATTTCGAACTTAGTAGCGTTTAGGATAATTGATTTTTATGACTCATTCCCAGAAACAAAATCAGGAAAACGTAGTGTTGCATCACTTGAAGAAATGGGAGAATCTAATACTGTTATATATAATGTATTTGATAATAAATTGGAATCAAATATTATCCAAATTGACAAAGTTAGAACATTAAAACAAAAGAAGTCTTTATAGACTTCTTTTTATATGTTTTTTTTTGATTGTGTAGTATAATTAAAATAGAATAGAGGAATGTGTAATGACAATAAATGTTGCTTTTATATTATTAAGTATTATATACAGTATTTTTATTAATGTAATCTATCATAAAAAAGGTCATATAGATAGTAGTCAATTAAGAATCTATAGTCATTTATTACTACTTAATTTTATTGGTTTACTTTTAGAACTTGGATGCATTTTTTCAATCAAGTATTTGGGCGATATGAGTATAGCAACATCTATTATTAATAGACTATATTTAATCTATTTGGTTACTTTTATTATGCATTTTGTTGATTATGTATATTCGTTTTGTGTAGATGAACTGACATATCAAAAAAACAGAAAAAAAATTACTTTTTCAATGTGGGTATTATTTTGGATATACTCAATATTAATCTTTATATTACCATTAAGTTTTTCTACAGGTGAATACATTTATTCATATGGCATGGCGGTAAATTTGGTGTATGTATTAGCATCGATAGGAATTACGAGTTGCTTGGTTTTGATATTTATGCATTTGAATGTTGTTAAGAAAAATAACTATTATCCAGTAATTGTATTTTTGTTAGCTTCATGTGTTGTTACATTTATTCAACGAACTCATCCAGAATATACTTTAATGACTTCTATGGAAACGGCTATATTATTCTTGATATATATGACTATTGAAAACCCTGATGTAAAAATGCTTCAAAAAGTAGAATTAGAAAAAGAAAGAGCAGATAAAGCCAATGCTGCTAAATCTGATTTCTTATCATCCATGTCACATGAAATAAGAACACCATTAAATGCTATTGTTGGTTTCTCTGAATGTGTATTACAATCTAATACCTTAGAAGAAGCTAAAGAGAATGCACAAGATATAGTAGGTGCTTCTCAAACATTATTAGAGATAGTAAATGGTATATTAGATATTTCTAAGATTGAATCAGGTAGACTTGAATTAGTAGAAACTGATTATAACCCTAATAAGATGATAGATGAAATGGTTAAACTAGCTAAAGGTAGATTAGGAGATAAACCACTAGACTTTAATGTAAATATTGCACCTGATATACCTAATGCTTTATATGGTGATAAAGCTAATATTAAGAAAGTTGTTATTAATCTTTTAACTAATGCTATTAAGTATACAGATGAAGGTTATGTTAACTTTGATGTACAATGTGTTAAATTTAATAATCATGTTAGATTAATATTTATAGTTAAAGATTCAGGTCGTGGAATTAAGAAAGAAGATATTAATAAATTATTTACAAGATTCCAAAGATTAGATGAAGAAAAGAATCAAACTATTGAAGGTACTGGTTTAGGACTAGCTATTACTAAACAATTAGTTGAAATGATGAAAGGTACTATAGTAGTTGATTCTAAATATGGAGATGGTTCTACATTTACTGTAGCACTTGATCAAAAGATAAGTGATGCTAATTTATCTGATACAACACAACAAATGAATGTTGTAGTAGATTTAACTGGTAAGAAAGTATTAGTAGTAGATGATAATAAGTTAAACTTAAAACTAGCTAATAAATTATTATCTAAATATAATATTACTGTTACTGTATGTGATTCAGGACATGATTGTTATGAATTAATAGAGAATGGTAATAAATATGATTTAATACTACTAGATGATATGATGCCTAAGATGTCTGGTACTCAAACACTAGAAAAACTAAGACAAATACCTAATTTCACTATACCAGTTATAGCATTAACAGCTAATGCAATAAATGGTATGAAAGAAAAGTATTTAGCTGCAGGTTTTGATGGCTATTTAGCTAAACCTATAGATCAAAATGAATTATATAGTGTATTAGTTAAATTTATGCATGCAACTGCTTCATTTGATAACAAATCTAATTCAATGGTAATTAAATCTGAAGAAAAAGAAGAAGTTAAAGAAGAAGTTAAGGAAGAAGTGAAGGTTGAACCTAAGGAAGAAATAGTACCTAGAATATCTAAGGTAGGTGATATTCCTAAGTTTAATCCTGATAAAACTGAAATAATTGTAATACCTGGTGATAAAGACAAACTTAAAGAAGAACTTAAGTTCCAAGACAATAATGAAGAACCAGTAGAAGAAGAGAAGAAGGAAGATACTCCTAAAGAACAAAAGAATACTAAGAAAGCTTCTTCAAGAAAGACTGATAAAGTTAAAATATTAATTGTCGACGATAATAATTTGAATATTAAAGTTGAATCTAAATTAATTACTGCATTAGGATATGATGTAGAAGCTGCTAATTCAGGTATTGAAGCTATTAAGATGGTACAAAATACTAAATATGATTTAATATTCATGGATATCATGATGCCTATGATGGATGGTGTAAAAACATTACATGAATTAAATAAATTAGATGGATTTGATACAAAAGTAATAGCCTTAACTGCTGATGCTGTATTAGGCGCTAAAGATAGATATTTATCAGAAGGATTTGATGAATATATTACTAAACCAATGAGTAAAGAAGAATTTGATAAAGTAATTAAAAAACATTTAAAATAAGTTAGAATAAAGTCAACGATAAAACGTTGATTTTTTCTTTATTAATTGATATACTAATGTAGGTTTTATTAAAACCAAATAGACACACATATTTAGAGGGCTTGCCTAGTGGCCATATTAGGTTGGTATGTCTTGGATATGTGGATGAAAAAAACGAAAGGAAGTGTTAATTATGGCTGTTGTTTCTATGAGTTATTTATTAGAAGCAGGTGTTCATTTTGGACATCAAACCAAAAGATGGAATCCTAAAATGAAGGAATACATCTTTAATTCAAGAGATGGTATTTATATTATCGACCTTGAAAAGACTGTTGTATGCTTAGAAAATGCATATGCAAAAGTAAAAGAGATAGCTGAAAACGGAGGTTCATTCTTATTTGTTGGAACTAAAAAACAAGCTGTTGAAGCATCTCAAGAAGAAGCAGAAAGATCTGAATCTTTCTATGTAACTTCAAGATGGTTAGGTGGAACTCTAACTAACTTCAGAACTATCAGAAGAAGAGTTAGAAGAATGGAAGAAATCGAAAAGATGAAAGAAGATGGAACATTCGAAGTATTACCTAAAAAAGAAGTTGAAAATATTAAAAAGGAATATGAAAAATTAGACAGAAACTTAGCTGGTATTAGAGCTATGGATAAATTACCTAACGCTTTAATCATTGTTGATCCTACTAAGGAAATCAATGCTATCAGAGAAGCTAGAAGATTAAATATTCCAGTATTTGGTTTAGTTGATACTAACTGTGATCCAGATGCAGTAGATTATGTTATTCCTGGTAATGACGATGCTGTTAGATCAGTAAAAGTTGTTTTAGGAGTATTAAATAATGCTATATGTGAAGCTAAAGGATTACCAACAGTTGATTATGTAACTGAAGATAATAAGAAAGACTTCAAAACTGAAGCTACTAAAGAATCTAAAAAAGAAGAAAAAGTAGAAAAGAAAGAAGTTAAAGTAGAAGAAAAGAAAGCTGATAATGGTTTAGCTGATAAGACTGTAGCTGAATTAAGAGCTATGGCAAAAGAAGCTGGTGTTAAAGGTTTCTCTACTATGAAGAAAGATGAATTAATTGAAGTATTAAGTAAATAATAAAGGGAGTATAAATATGATAAGCGCAAAAGAAGTTAATGAATTAAGAAATAAAACTGGTGCTGGAATGATGGATTGCAAGAAAGCACTAACTGAATGTAACGGAGATATTGAAGCTGCCATTGATTGGTTAAGAGAAAAAGGTATCTCTAAAGCTGCTAAGAAAGCAGACAGAATTGCTGCTGAAGGATTAGCTAATATTTATACAGAAGGTAATAAATCTGCTATCGTAGAAGTTAACTGTGAAACAGACTTTGTTACAAAGAATCAAGATTTCATTGATTTAGTTGATACAATTGGAAAGGCTATCTTAACTGCTGATAAGATTTCTTCAGTAGAAGATGTATTAGCTTTAACAGTTGATGGACAAACTATAAATGAAATCATTACTGCTAAGACTGCTACAATTGGAGAAAAATTATCTTTAAGAAGAGCAGAATTAGTTGTTAAGACTGATAGTCAAAACTTTGGTGCATATATTCACATGGGTGGAAAAATTGCTTCATTAGTTGTTACTGAAGGAGCAAATGAAGAAGTAGCTAGAGACTGCGCTATGCAATCTGCAGCCATGAGACCAACTTATTTAAAAGCTGAAGATGTACCTGCTGACGTATTAGAAAGAGAAAAAGAAGTATTAAAAGCTCAAGCTATAGAAGAAGGTAAACCTGAAGATATAGCTGAAAAGATGGTAGTAGGTAGAATTTCTAAATACTACAAAGAAAATTGTTTAGAAGATCAAGAATTCGTTAAAGATTCATCAATGGATATCAAAACATTCGTTAAGAATAATAATGGTTCATTAGTATCTATGATTAGATATGAAGTTGGTGAAGGTATGGAACATAGATCTGAAAACTTCGCTGAAGAAGTAGCTAAACAAATAGCTGGTTAATATAAATAATAAATACTAGATAGAAATATCTAGTATTTTTTTGTATATAAAAAAAGATAGTATTAACTATCTTTTTACTTTATATCATCAATAATATCATTTGCTTCTTCCATAAGAATATTAATATCTTCAGTAGTTATATCTGATTTCTTCTTATTCTTTTTAGCTACAGCTTTATCTAATAGATTGTTAATCTTATCATTAGATTGTTCATAATCATCTTTAATATTATTAACCTTTTTAATAGCCTTTTTAGAACGCTTTTTAGGCTTAATTGTAACTAGTTCAATATTTTTATTGTTTGTTACTTTTTTCTTCTTATTTGTAGTTTTATTAGCTTTCTTTTTAGGTTTAACTTTTACTGTTTCATATCCTACATCCATTTTAACTGGAAGTGGTCTAATAGTATTAGTTTCATTTAATTGAAGAGTAACTATTGGTTTAGATTCTTTTTCTATTTTTACATCATCATCTACATCGATATCTAATGTCTTTTCATTTATTGTATCTAATTCTTCTTCTTCAATTACTTCTTTTTCTAGTTCTTTAGGTTCAACCTTAGTTTCTTTCTTTTTATCTTTCTTAGGTTTTCTTTCTTTTATTTCATCTATTTCTTCTTCTTTTTCTTCTAATACTTCTAAATCATCATCTTTTTCTTCTTTAATAGCTTCTTTAGGTAATGTTTCAGTTGTAGTAGTGGAAGAAGGTAAACCTTTAGCTAATTCAACTAATTGTTTTAATGTTTCAGGATCTATTTGCATAGGTACTGGATATGGCATATACATTGGTTGATTATTTTGTGGCATCATCATTTGTGGATATACACTTGGTTCAGCCATCTTTATTTCTTCAATGTCTTCATTTTGAGAATCTTTTATTTGTTCTTCTAATCCTAATTGAGTACCTGATCCTAAGTCATCATCTAAATCAATTAATTTAAGTATTTCATCAAATGATGTATCACCAGATAATACTTTCTTTAATCCATCTTGTAACATTGTGTCTGTATCACCAGCACCATATACAAGTTTTCTTAGTTTAGCTTTATCATCACCACGAGTAATTGCATCTCTTATTTGTTGATTAATTAATAATACTTCATGAATAGCAATACGTCCTCGATAACCTGAATCACATTCAGGACATCCTTGTGGTATATATATTTCATCTACATCTTTATGTAATACTTTCTTAAATGTTTCTTTCTCATAGTCAGTTGTCTTTCTTAATTTTTTACATTTAGGACATAGTCTTCTTGCAAGTTTTTGAGAAATAACACCTTCTAGAGAAGAACCTAATAAATATTTTTCTACAGACATATCTGTTAAACGTTCAATTGTATTTAATGAGTTATTTGTATGTATTGTAGATAATACTAAGTGACCAGTTATTGATGCACGTACAGCAATTCTTGCAGTTTCATCATCACGAATCTCACCAATCATGATAATATCTGGGTCTTCACGTAATATTGATCTTAATACAGCAGCAAAGTTTAATCCTATTTCTTCTTGTGCTTGTACTTGGTTAATGCCACCTATATTCATTTCGATAGGATCTTCAACTGTAATTATATTAGCTGACTCTTTATTTAATACTTGTAGCATTGAATAAACAGTAGTTGATTTACCTGTACCAGTAGCACCTGTTACAAGTATAATACCATTTGGTAATGATAACATCTTATTAACTTTCTTTAAGTTCTTTTCACTAAAGTCTAGACCATCAACACCTGCTGCAGACATTGAATAATCCATGATACGAATAACTATCTTTTCACCCATAGAAGTAGGTAAGCAAGCTACACGTAAGTCTATAGTTTTATTAGCTAACTCTGTTCTGATAGCACCATCTTGAGGTAATCTTGATTCAGTAATATTCATTGATGATATTATCTTAATACGAGTAATCATATTATTTTTTACATATAAAGGTACAATAGAGTAGTCGTGTAAAACACCATCTATTCTTATTCTTATTTTAATTCCTTCTGGGAATGGATCAAAGTGGATATCTGATGCACCTTTGTTAATTGCATCTAAGATAATAGAATTAACAATATCAGTAATAGGAACATTATTGTAATCAAAAGTAACCATACCTGTTAATAATTCTTTATTGTCCATAGCATGAGCAGATGCTGAAGTATTTTGTGAATCTGTAACAGGTTCTTCTTTTACTTCATTTATTTCTTCTACTTTATCTTCTTGTTTAGGGCCAATATAATTACCATTCTCATCAATTAGGGAAGGGTCGATTGGATTCCCAAATTCATCTACATATTGAACAGCCCCTCCAATATAATTGCCATTTTCATCTATTAATGATGGATCTATTGGATTCCCAAATTCATCTACATATTGAGTTTCTACTGGGTTATTATTTGTACTAGTAGTGCTAACAACGTCTTGATTATTGTTCATATTACCAACCCTATCTTTCCTATTTTATTCTATATAAAATTATATAATAAATTGAGCAATATAGTCAACCATAACAAAGGAAAAAAGAAACCGAAGTTCCTTTATTATTTTAATTAATTTTTAATTGTTACTTGTTGATTTACACTAGTGTAATTCTTACTACTTGCAATAAATGTTGCATGATATTCAGATCCACCATTTATAGTAGATTCTATTTCAGCTAAACATGCATCATTTTTACCTGCTGAACAAGTTAAATCTAAGTATGTATTAGGATTTCCTTTAAGGTCAGTTCCTTTAGAATCTTTAATAGATCTTGCTAATGATTTAGTATTATTATTAATTATAGCGTTCTTTAATTCTGTTAAAGTAATAGGATCTCTCATACTTAATACAATATTTCCACCTTGTACAGGTACATTACCAGCATTACCAGCACCATTTATAGCAACTGTAACACCATTAGATTGATTAGCTTTAAATATTGAATATGACGACTTAACTGTAAATGTTGCTCCTTGTGAAACAGGACCATTATAAGTGAAGTTATTACTTGTAACAAATCCTAAGTCTCTTGAAGAACCATTTTCATTTAAGTATACTTCGTATCCAAATGAACCAATATTAGCATTATTATAATTAATTCTTTCTTGAATCATTTCTTCAGCCCAATAACTATAGATTGGTGATTTAGTAAAGTATTCTCTTATATATGCATCTGATATAGCATCAGGTACACTTGCTGGATCCCATGAAATATATACTGAATTACCATTGTTAGAATATTTAACATTTGATGGATCACTTAATTTAGAGAATCTATTAGATGTTTCAGTAGGTACTGAATTCTTATTATATACTTCAACTGATTTTAAATTATCAGGTGTATATTCAGAAGCTAATTGAATAGGATCAGTTCCTAATTCAATAGTAGCTGTAGTTACACCAGATGGTTTATTAAATGTAGCTTTCTTAGTGAATAAACCTCTTGTTAAAGCTAACATTATATTACGTCTTGCATCTGAACCTTCAGCTCCAGTTAAATAATGTTCATGAGATAAAGTAGGGTAAGAGAACCACATAGATACTACCATATCTTGAGTGTATGCTACTTGCCATACATCACCATCAACAGCACCTTTTAACTTTAAGGCATCAATTGTAGCTTGAGCTACAGTAGAAGTACCAGTTTTAGAAGCTATTTCAGCAATATTCTTATTATATATACCACCAACTTCAGAAGCAGTTACAGCATATTGTAAGATATTAGTTATTATATAAGCTGTCTCTTCAGACATAGCTTGTGTTTTCTTTGGATTAACTGTGAATTCATCACCAGTTTCATTAAACTTAACTTTAGTAAATGAGTATGGTTCTACATATACACCACCTCTAGCAAATGTAGCATATGCTGCTGCAGATTCTAGTGGAGTAACACCTGTAAATCCACCGATAGAACATGTTTCTAGGATAGTATCACCTGCAGTTTCAAGTGTCCAACCTAAATCAGTTGCCATCTTTAATTTTTGTTCATTAGTAGTTTGTTTAAATGTTAATAGAGCAGGGATATTTCTTGATCTTGCTAATGCTTTTTTAGCAGTAGTAACACCATCATATTTATTATCCCAGTTCTTAAATTTACCACCTGTAGAATATTCATATGGTTTATCTACTACAGTATTACCTGAACCCCAACCAAGATATTCAATAGCAGGTCCATAGTCTATTACTGGTTTTGCAGTAGAACCTGGATGACGTCTACCTTCTGTAGCATAGTTAAATGATCTTTCAGTCTTCTTATTTCTACCTGTTCCGATAGCTGATATACCACCAGATGCTACATCAATTACTACAATACCATTTTCAGAGTATTCATTCTTATAATTCCATTTAGGATTTAATTTAGAGAAGTCTCCATTTTGAACAGCATTAATAACTTTTTGTTGTTCAGGATCCATAGTTGTATAGATTTCCATAGAAGTAGTGTAAGGATCATATCCTGTTCTATCTAATACTTCTTCAACAACAGTATCTATAAATCTAACATGTTCATTTAATTCTGAATTATATCCAGCTAATAATGATGTGATATTAACAGCTTGAGCAGCTTCTTTTTCTTCTTTAGATATATAACCATGTCTTTCCATTAAGTTAAGTACTGTTTTACGTCTATTTTCAGCAGCGACTGGATGGTTATATGGATTATATGCATAAGGTAATTGGAATAAACCAGCTAGCATAGATGCTTCAGCTAAGTTTAAGTTAGATACATCTTTACCAAAGTAAGCTTTAGATGCTTGTTGTACACCATAGGCTGCACCTAAGTATGCATTATTAACATAGAATTCCATTATTTGTTCTTTAGTAAATTTCTTCTCATATACAAATACAGCTAAGTATATATCTTGGAACTTTCTTATAATACCTTCAATACCATGAGCTTTACTATTTGTAGCAGAGTTCTTTGATAATTGCATTGTTAGAGTAGAAGCACCACCAGCATCAGATCTACCTAATAATTGTCCAATAGATGCTTTAGTAAATCTTGCAATATCTATACCATTATGTTGGAAGAATCTTGAGTCTTCTGTTGCAACAATAGCATCTACTAATACTTGTGGTAATTCATCATAAGTTACTTTATCTCTATTTTCAGTACCTATACGAGCAAATTCATTACCATATTTATCATATAATACAGTTGAATTTTCTTTATATAGTCTTGAATCATCTATATTAGGAGCAGATATAATAACATATGCTATTAAGAATATAGCTAATGCAAATATAAATATTAATATTAACATTAATACTATTAATATCTTGTCTCTTAATGTTCCATATTTAAATCTTTTATTAAATTTCTTCATATCGAATTTTAACACCCTTCCGCGATTTTCTAAAAAGACGCCTATCTTATTCTTATGATCTTTATATGATACTAGTTTTAAGTCATCTCTATCATAATCATCATCTAATAAATCCAAATCAAATTGACTTGTGTTGTATAAGACATCTTGTTTTTGCTTCTTTTTATTCTTTTTGATTTGTTTCTTTTCATCATCTTTTTTATCTATTTCTTTTAATTTATTATATAATTTCTTAAATAAATTGATAATAGATACAAATATAAAGCTAACAAAACTTGCTATCTTTATTATTACTATTTTAATACATTTGCATAGTGATTTTAAATAGCTTGGTATGTTTTTTATAAAATTAATTAAAAATATTTTTACATTATTTAATATTTCTTTAAGTATTTGTTTAAAGTTTTTCTTTTCTTTTTTCTCTAATTTAGGACCTTGATAAGATTGTTTTTTATCTTTAATTATATTTTCTTCAACAATAATAGGTTTATTAGTATTTTTAGTAGTCTTTTTTACAGTATTTGTTTTATTGCTTGTCTTTTTAACTGTATTAGTCTTTTTAGTTGAACTCTTAGTTGTAGTATTTTTCTTAACAATAGTAGTATTAGTCTTTTTTCTATTACTACTTTTATTTGTTCTTTTTTTACTACTATTAGTTGTCTTTCTTTTTTTCTTTTCTTCCATACAATCACCCTAAAAATATATCTTATCTATAACTTTTATGTAATCTAATCTTGGTCTTATCTTTTTTTCTATAATATATCCTTTTTCTTCTATATAAGAGAAGGGAATACTTTTTCTTTCATTATTATTTATGAAATCAATAATATCATGCCCATCTAAATAATAATATTCACCATTCATCGATATTATTAAGAATGTAATACCTCCATGATTTATAACATTAATCATATGTTGATATTGATGTTCATGTAAATTTGATAAAGGAAATGATGTCTTATTTTGAGTTGATTTAGCATCAAAATCTATATATTTACCTTTATATATACCATTGTAGTCTAGAGTAGATGGTTCTTTAAAATAAGCTTTAGTTATAACTCTTCCATGAGAATCAAAACTAGCATCTACTATAGTTATTGGTGTTGGTTTTTTATAAATTACAGCAATATCTTCTTCAAGATAAAAAGTATTAGATAGATTTATTAAATCTTCTAAATCCATTCCTCTGTTTGAATGACTTATTACTTTTTTGAATTCTTTCTTTATTTTATTTGGATAATTCATAAAAACACCTATTCAATATTATACGATAAGTCATTGAATTAATAAATAATAAATAATATAATATGTTTAACAAAAGGGAGAATTTTTATGAGAATAGAAAATAGTAATTTACATACAGTTGCGGTAAGAGCTAGCCAATATCCTGAAGATAATAAACCAGAGTTTTTATTATGTGGAAGATCAAATGTAGGTAAGTCTTCTTTTATAAATTCCTTATTAGGAAGAAAGAACTATGCACATACATCATCAAAACCAGGTAAAACTCAAACTATTAATTTTTATCTATGTAATGATTCATTTTATTTAGTTGATGTTCCAGGATATGGATATGCATCTGTATCAAAAGAACAACAAAGAAAATTTGGTTTAATGATAGAAGAATATATCAAGAGTAGAAGTAATCTAGAATTTGTATTCTTACTTGTTGATTTCAGACATAAACCTGATCAAAATGATATATTAATGTATAATTACTTAAAATATTATGATATACCTACAGTTATTGTAGCAACTAAATATGATAAGGTTAAAGAAAAAGATAAAGCTAAATTTGAAAAGATTTTAAATGAAACATTAAATGTTCAAGAAAATGATAAAGTTGTTTTATTCTCATCAGTTACAAAAAAGGGAAGAGAAGAAATATACAATATATTGTCAAGTTACTTAGAAGTAGAAGAATAATAAATCTTCTACTTTTATTTTTATGATAAAATATTTATAGGTGATACTATGAAAAAGAATGGTTTTACTTTGATTGAATTATTAGCTGTTATAGTTATAATTGGTTTATTAATGGCATTAACTATACCTAATATAATTAAAATATCAAGAACAACTAAAGAATCAGCTTATGATACTAAGATTAATCTAATTGAACAAGCTGCTGTTAATTTTGGACAAAATAATATTTCATATGTTATGAAAGGTAAAAATCCTTTTTTATCTGATACTGATTCTCAAAACAATATATATATTGAAGTAGTAGAAGATAGTCGTACTGCTGAAGTAACTTATATTGATGTGAAACATAAAACATATAGTCCAAATGAAACATTACCATGTACAAGTGGTAGATCTTGTTATAGAGCTATGAGAGTTACTGTAGACCAATTAGTTGGTGCAAAAGAATTAAATTGGGATTATGAGAATGAGTGTGCTTCTTGTAGTGCTACTGATAAACCTTTATATAATACAGTAGTTGTTGATCCAATTAATAATAATATAATTAATAAGTGCTATGTTTATATTTATTATAAATATTCTAGACCTTATGCATATTTTGATAGGAAAACATGTGATACATCTAAACCATCCTATACTCAAGATGGTTTTGAATATGCACCTAAAAAGAATTAGTGATTAAATAATCACTTTTTTTATGCCTAAATATTTGGAAAATACAATAAAATATAGTAAAATATTGAATAGTTAAAGGAGGGGTTAACCATGAAAACTGTTTGTTTAGTTGGTAGACCTAATACTGGTAAGTCTTCTTTATTTAATAGACTTATTCATGAAAGAAAAGCAATAATATCTGATGTTCCAGGTGTAACTAGAGATAGACTATATGGACATGTAGAATATAATAATAAAGTATTCACACTTATTGATACAGGTGGGATTGATTTAGAGTCTGCTACTTTCAATGAAAATATTAAAATGCAAGCTGAAATAGGTATTGAAGAAGCTGATATTATTTTATTTGTAGTTGATGGTAGAGAAGATTTAACTTTAAATGATCAACAAATCACTAAGATGTTAATGAAAACAAATAAAAGAGTTATTTTAGTTATTAATAAGATAGATGATCCAACATTAGAAGATAGATCATTTAACTTCTATGAATTAGGATATGAAGAAATGATTACTATATCTGTAGAACATAGAAGAAACTTAGATGGTTTATTACAATTAATTACTAAAGACATGGAAGAATATACTACATTACCTAAATCACATGTATGTAGATTCTCTGTAATAGGTAGACCTAATGTAGGCAAATCATCATTAGTAAATGCTATATTAGGTGAAGAGAATAGACAAATAGTATCTAATATTGCTGGTACTACAAGAGATTCTAATGATACTGAATTCACTTATGATCATGAAAAATATGTAGTAGTTGATACTGCAGGTATGAGAAAAAAAGGTAAGATATATGAAAATATCGAAAAATATTCTTTATTAAGAAGTTTACAAGCTATTGAACAATCAGATGTATGTGTAGTTGTAATATCTGCTGAAGAAGGTATTATTGAACATGATAAACATATAGTTGAATATGCCTTAGAAGCTCATAAAGCTATTGTATTAGTTATTAATAAATGGGATTTAGTAGATAATAAAGATGAAGCTATAAAAGAATGGAAAAAGAAAATAGCTGATGAATTCCAATTTATTCCATATATTGAAACTGTATTCTTATCAGCTTTAACTAAGAATAGAATTCATACTTTAATGCCTGCAATTATTAAAGCATATGATTCATATACTAAAACAATTCAAACAAGTATCTTAAATGATGTTATAAGAGATGCAGTAGCATTACATGAAGCACCTTCTTATAGAAATAGAAGATTAAAGATATACTTTGTAAGACAAAGTGATACTTGTCCACCTAAATTCCAATTCAATGTTAATGATAAAGGATTAGTACATTTTTCTTATTATAGATATTTAGAAAATAAAATAAGAGAAAACATAGATTTAGTTGGTACTCCAATAATCTTACAATTTAAGAATAAGAATGAAGATGATTATGATGAATAAAAAAAGAAGTATTATTATATGTGTAGTTGTTGTAAGTATATTAGTATTAATAATATCTGGTATTCTTATATCTAAATACTTTAAAGAATCTAAAGCTACTACAAATGAAGTATATGGTGTAGTTAAACAAATCAATAATGATTCTATAGTAGTTGAAGAAAAAGATAGTACTAATACTAAGACTTACTTAATTGATGGCAGTAATTTCAATGAAGGAGATTTAATACTTATTAAAATTAAAGATGGTAAGGTTGAATCTAGTAAAGTTGTTGTAGAACATTATAATGAATTAACTACAACAAAACCAATTGTAATAGTTAATGAAAATACAACTGAAACAACTACTACAACTGTATCTTCAAGAGTTACTACAAAAACAAATAGACCTAATACTACTCAAGTAACAAATAAAGATGAAACTATACTTTCATACTTTAATGAAAAGTTAGAAAGTACTAAGAAACCAAATATATCTAAAGATACATTCAAGAATGGATTTATATCTATAGTTGATTTTATATTTTATGATCAACCTATTAAAGGTGTAACATTTAAAGAATTAAAGAGTAAAACAAAAGCTAAAGTTATTTATTATGCTTTATTAATTGATGCTGCAATAGATTCTAAATTTCCTAACTATAAAGAAAATATCAGTAGTAAATATAGTGATATTAAAGCTAAATTAGTTGCTGAATTCTTAGAATTAAAATATAACATGTGTGAAAAATCAGAAGATGGATGTAAGCAAGCAGCAGATGACTTTGAATTACTTAAGTATTCCTTAAATTTAACTTGGGATACTGTTAAGTCATTCTTTAAATATATTAAAGATTTATCTGTACCTAAGATTCAATCTTGGTATGAATCTTTCAGAGGATAAAATGCTTTTATTAAATCATGAAGTAGAAGTTATTATTGATAAGAAGAGAATAAAGAATATATATTTTAGAATCAATGATGAAGGTAATATATATGTTACTTGTCCAATATTAACTTCTAACTTAACTATTAATAGATTATTAAGTAAAAATGTTAAGTCTTTGGAAAGAATGTATAAAAGTTACTTAAATAAAAGTAATAAAAAACAAAAAGTTATGTACTTAGGTAAAGAAATGGATTATATTGAATATAAGAAAGTAATGATAAATGATGGTATTATCTATGGACCATCTGTAGATAAGATAAATGAATATTTAGAAAAACATTCATTATCATTATTTGAAGAAAGAATGCAATTATATATCAATGAATTTCCTAATATTCCTAAGTTTAGATTAAGAATAAGAAAAATGAAAACTAGATGGGGAGTTAATAATTTTAAATCTAAAACTATTACTCTAAATACAGAATTAATACATTATAGATATGATTGTATTGATTATGTAATTATCCATGAGTTATCTCATTTTTATCATAAAGATCATTCAAGGAACTTTTGGAATGAAGTAGGAAAACATTTCCCTAGATATAAAGAAATAAGAAAAGAGTTAAGATATTAATGATAGAATCACCTAATAATGAAAAAATAATTAATTATTCTAAATTAAAACAAAAGAAGTATCGTGATGAATCTTCTCTTTTTATCGTTGAAGGAAAACATTTAGTTGAAGAAGCTAAAAAGAATAATTTATGTGTTGAAGAATTTATATTAGGTGAAAATATAAATGAAAAGGCTATGAGAAAGTTATCTAATCTAGATAATGTTCCAACTCATTTGGCTGTATGTAAAAAGATGGAAGAAAAAGAAATACATGGTAATGTATTAATACTTGATGGTGTACAAGATCCTGGTAATCTAGGAACTATTATTAGATCATCTGTAGCTTTTAATATAGATACAATAATATTATCTTTAAATACAGTAGATCCTTATAATGATAAGGTTATAAGAGCATCAGAAGGTATGTTATTCAATATTAATATTATAAGAGGTAATTTACTTGAAATAATACCTAAATTAAATATGGATATATATTCAACTAATGTAGTAAATGGTAAGAACTTAGATGAAGTAGAATTTAAGGAACCATTTGCTTTAATAGTTGGTAATGAAGGAAAAGGTGTTTCACCTGAAGTACAAAAACTAGTTAATAATAATATTTATATAACTATGAATAATAAGTGTGAATCACTTAATGTTGGTGTAGCTACATCAATCATATTATATGAAGCTGAAAGGAAAATAATGCATGATAAATAAGAATTTAGGCTTTTTAAAAGATAAACCTTTCTTTGATTCAGGATTATATGATAATAAAAAAGTATATGAAAATACTCCTAAAGCTATTGAGAATGTTATTAAGAGTAAGAATTACCTATATATAAGATTAAAGAAAACATTAGATAATATGGTAATATGTTATAAAGATAAGAATTTAGAAAGACTATTACATGTTGAAGATAAAGTAAAAGATTGTTCTTATGAGGATATTAGTTATATAGCTAAATTCCCAATACTAAAATTATCTGATTTAGTTGAAATATTACATGGTACACCTGTAATATTTGAACTAGATAAAGAGGTATTAGATTATAAATTAAGAATCATGGATATACTTACATCATATGAAGGTGAATATGCAATAGTATCTAAAGATATTGGAACACTTAAATGGTTCAATAAGAATTATCCTAATGTAATAACTGGATATAAGATTGAAAGAGATAATAAGAATAGATTTCATTTCTTCAGAAAATATGATTTTATTCTTGTAGATGTTAATATATATAATGATAAATATATAAGAAAACAAAGAGAAGAAAAAGTAATACTTGGACATAATATAAGAGATGATCAAACATTTGATAGTAAGAAGAATGTATATGATAGTTTAATATGTTCAGCTTCATTTGATAAATAAATATTATTTGTATATAATACAAACACTAAGAAGGGATTTATATGGGATTAATTAAAATAGGAAGAGTTATTAGACCTCATGGAGTTAAAGGTGGAATGAAAGTTTCATCCTCTTTTAAATATAAAAAAGAAGCTTTCAAGAAGGATAATACTTTAATTATTAATAATAGAACATATAAATTACTTAGTTATACATTTGCTGGTGGAAATCAATTAGATATAGCATATTTAAGTGGTATTAATACTATTGATGATGTAATAGGTATTAGACAACAAAGTATCTATATTAATAAGCATGATTTACATATAGATGAAATATTAGATGAAGAATTAGTATGTATGGATGTATATTACAATAATGAACTTATTGGTACTGTAGAAGATATCAATACAGGTATTAATCCTTTAATAATTGTTAATATAGATGGTAAGAAAGTATATATTCCTAGACATGATGAATTCATATCTAATATTGATTTAGATAATAATAGAATTGATTTGAAAGATAAATATAAGGAGTTATTATGAAAATTAGTATATTAACATTATTTCCTAATTTATTTAATGAATTCTTATCGACATCTATTATTAAAAGAGCAATAGAAAATAATAAAGTAGAAATAGAAATAATAGACTTTAGAGAATATTCTAAAGACCCTCATAAAAAAGTAGATGATACTCCATATGGTGGTGGAGCAGGCATGGTTCTTCAATGCCAACCAATATTTGATTGTGTAGAAGACATTAAAACACCTGAATCTAAAGTTATACTATTAACACCTTCAGGAATACCATATAAACAAAGTGTTGCCTATGATTTATCTAAAGAAAAACACTTAATTATTATATGTGGCCATTATGAAGGATTTGATGATAGAATTGAATCATTAGCAGATTATATAATTTCTATAGGTGATTATGTATTAACAGGTGGTGAAATACCAGCTATGGTATTAGCTGATTCAATAACTAGATTAATACCAGGTGTTATTACTGAAGATAGTCATATAGAAGATTCTTTTAATGAGAATAATCTATTAGATTATCCTACATATACTAAACCTGCAGATTATAAAGGTATGAAAGTACCTGACGTATTAATATCAGGAGATCATAAAAAGATAGATGAATGGCGCAAGAATGAGTCGATTAAAAGAACTCAAGAAAGAAGACCAGATTTATTAAATAAATAAAGGAGGAATAAACATGTATATTATTAAAAAGAATAATACTGATTCTACAATAGTTTATATGGAATATGATAATAATGCATATGAAATAGATAATCTAAAAGATATACATGTAGAGTCTCTTAAAATATATGATAAGAAATATCTAAGTAAAAAAGATGATATTAAAAATAATAAAGAACAAATACCTTTTGGTGAATTATTTGAAAATCTAACTAGAGTAGTATTTAACTATTTATATAATGATGATGATACAGATGAAGGTGTAACAGGTCTATTAATAGATGAAGCCGATAGATTAAAAAATGAACTTGATAGTGACTATAAAGAATTCATAAAAAGAGAAGAGTACTATGATTATGTTAATAAAATAGGTTTCTTAAGAAGAGAATTACTAAATAGACAAGCAATAAATAAGTATCAAGAAGAATTAAATCAGCTAACAAGTAAATCAAGGTAAATTTGCCTTGATTTAGTCTTTTTAATGCTTTATAATACTTAAGAGTGAAGGAGTGAACAATTCATGAAAAACGAACATGAAATAGAAATTAAAATTGAAGGTAAAGAATGGGAAAAAGCTTTAGATAAAGCTTTCAATAAAAAGAAAAATGAAGTTAAAATACCTGGATTTAGACAAGGTAAAATAACTAAGGAAATATTCATTAAGAAGTTAGGTGTTGAAGCATTATTCATGGATGCATCTGATATAGCTATAGAAGAAGCATATAAGAAAGCATTAGATGATAATAAGCTTGAACCAGTATGTGAACCATCTGTATCTATTAAGGATATTTCTAAGGAAGGTGTAACTTATATCTTTAAGATTATAACTAGACCTGAAATTAAATTAGGTAAATATACTAAATTAGGTATTAAGAAAGAAAAAGTAGAAGTTACTAAAGAAGAAATTGAACATGAAATTGAACATTTAAGAAAGAATATGTCTGAAATAATCAATAAAGAAAATGGTCAAATCGTTGAAGGTAACATTGCTGTAATCGACTTTGTTGGTTATGTTGATGGTAAAGAATTAGAAGGCGGAAAAGGAACTGACTATTCATTAGAAATTGGTTCTAAATCATTTATACCTGGATTTGAAGAAGCTTTAGTTGGATTAAAGAAAGGTGACAAGAAAGAGCTTAACTTAAAATTCCCTGAAGATTATGTAGAAAACTTAAAAGGAAAAGATGTTAAGTTTGATGTTACTATTAAAGAAATTAAAGAAAAATCAATACCTGAATTAGATAAAGACTTCTTTGAAGATTTAGCTATGGATGGTGTAACTGATAAGAAGACATTAGAAGCACATATTAAAGAAGAATTAACTAAGAAAAAAGATGATGAAGCTGAAAATAAATATGTAGATGAATTATTACATAAAGCTACAGATAACATGAAAGTTGAATTAAATCATGAAATTATTCATGGAGAAATTCATAGAATGGTTCATCAATATCAAGATGAATTAAGATATCAAGGAGCTTCATTAGATCAATACTTTAAGATGACTGGTACTACTATGGATGATCTTGAAAAGATGATGGAACCTCAAGCTATAGCTAGATTAAAGACTAGATATTTACTTGAAGAAATAGTAGCTAAAGAAGATATTAAAGTAGATAAGAAAGATGTTAAGAAAGAAATAGCTGACTCAGCTAAGAAATATGGTATTAAAGAAGAAGAATTCCTTGACTATGTTGGTGGGGAAGATGCTATTGAATACGATTTAAAGATGAGAAAAGCATTAGATATTATCAAAGAGGCTTAATTGCTTCTTTTTTTATTTATTCTAATTTGTTATTATAAAGATGGTGATTGTATATGGAATACGAATATGCATATAAAGTAACTAATCTTGATGAATACTTAACATATTTAAACGATAATTTTAAATATGTTGAAGAATATGAAGAAAGAAGAACAATATATAGAAATCCTAATAATACTAATGCAAGAATTACTTATAAAAAAGGTAAGATGACATTAGATTTTAAAGAGAATAAATTATCTAATGAAGATTTGATAGTAAGAAAAGAATCTAAAGCTATTGTATTTGATGATATAGATGCTTGTGAAGATATATTATCTTTCTTAGGTTATATTAAAGATAATAGTATGTTAAGAAATAGAATTATATATACTGGAGATAATATTAAATTTGAAATAGATAAATATATTGAACCTGAAGAAGCTTATGTATTTAGTTTCGAAGGCGATAAAGATATATGTGATAAAGTTAATGAAGATTTAAAAGAATTAAATAATAAGTATAAAAAGGAAGATTAATATGATATTAGATGGCAATAATATTGGATTAGGCATGGTAGTTATTACTGATTCACATATGACTTCATCAGATGGTACAGTAACTCCAACTAAATGCATAGATATTTATAATAAAAATCATGAATATAGATTTACTTTCTGGACAACACAAGAATATGAAAAATTCAATGAATTACCACTTAATGAAAAGATAGACGCTCTTGATTTTATAGATGATTATGATATCGATTTTGGAAATAAAGAATATACTACAATTAATTCAAGAGAGAATAGTAAAGTATATTTTACTAGAATAGATAATAATATCTATAAAATAAATGTTGAAATAGAAGATTTTGATAAAGGTGTCTTTGGTAATACCAAAAGATTAAAAAATCTTAAAATAGAAGCAATAATAGATTTTAATAAGAGTAAATATGAGTCTACAGAGTACATGTAGACCTTTTTAATTATTCGTATTTATTGTATAATTTATATAGGTGGTAGAGATGGAAGAAATTAAGACTCAAAAAGATCTTTTTAATAAACTAAAACCAGCTTTACGATGCAAGAAACATGAATTAATGTCAGCAGGCATTAATATTGTTTCAGAAAATGATATATGGGAGTATAACAAAAATACTAAATGGAAAACTATTAAGGGGCTAACCCTATATGAAGTAGTAGATGATATATTAAATACTCCTAATCAAGTATATGAAAAATATATAATTAATAAATTAAACATTAAAGAAGACGTGATGTAAAATGAATCAAACAAAAATATATAATGACTTAATAAATAAATGCAAAGATAATGATTATTCAGAAGAAGAAATAGATTTAATTAATAAAGCTTATAACTTTGCTTTAAAGCAACATAAAGATATGTTAAGAAAGAATGGTGAACCATATATAATTCACCCTTTATCTGTTGCTTTAATTGTTGCAGACTTAAGAACTGATTATATTACTGTAGTAGCTGCATTAGTCCATGAAGTAATAGCACATGGTTCTTCATCATTTGAAGAATTAGAAGATTTGTTTGGTGCTGATGTTAGACATATAGTTGAATCATTAACTAAAGTTAATAGATTACACTTAGTAGATGATTCTGAATCTTCAGCATTATATTTAAGAAAGATACTTGTAGCTTTATCAGAAGATGTAAGAGTTATTATTCTTAAACTTGCTGGTCGTGTTCATAATATGAGAACTATTGAAGGTTTACCAACTGAACTTCAAAAGATGAAAGCAAGAGAAACAGAAAATGTATTAATACCAATTGCTCATAGATTAGGTATTAATAAATTAAAGACTGAATTAGAAGATTTATCTTTTAAAGTATTAAGAAAAGATATATATGATCAAATAGAAAATGAGTTACCTGAACCAAGAAAAGATTTACAAATCCAATTAAATGGTATGATGGACGAAATATCTAATGTCTTAGAAAGTGAAGGTATAAGTAACTTTGAAATAAAATGTAGAGTTAAATCAGTTTCATCAATTAGTAATAAATTAACTAATGGTCATACATGGAATAATATATATGATATTTTAGGTATAAGAATAATATGTGATTCAATACCTGATTGTTACTTAATTATAGGATTAATACATAATAAATATAGACCTATACCTAAGAGATTTAAAGATTATATAGCTATGCCTAAAGGTAATTCATATCAATCATTACATACAGGTATATATGGTGTTAATAATTATCCTGTTGAGATTCAAGTAAGAACATATGAAATGAACGAAATTGCTGAGCATGGTCTTGCATCTCACTGGTCTTATAAAGAACATGGTACTAAATCTGCTTTATCAGTTATGGAACAAAAACTTCAAATATTTAGAAATAGTATTGAAGCACAAGATAAAGAATCTGATGAAGAATTTGAAGAAGTATTATCTAATGAAATCTTAGCTAAGATGATATATGTTAATACACCAAAAGGTGATGTAGTAGAATTACCTGTTGGATCTACTCCAATAGACTTTGCTTATCGTATACACTCAAGAGTAGGTGATACATGTGTAGGAGCTAAGGTAAATGATTCAATAGTAACTCTTGATACAAAGTTAAATGATGGAGATATAGTATCAATTAGAACAGATGCTAACTCTACACCTAATAAAGATTGGTTAAACTTTGTTAAGACTACACAAGCTAAGACTAAGATTAAATCATTCTTCTCAAAACAAGATAGAGAAGAGTATATTCAACGTGGTCAAGAATTACTTGAAAAAGAAATTAAGAAACAACGTATACCTTTAGCAGAAGCATTAACAGATGAACATAAGAGTAAGTTAATGTCTGACTTAAATGTTAAAGAATTTGAAGAAGTATTATTACAAATAGGATCTTTAAGATATACTCCTCAATATATTATTAACTTAATCTATAATGATAAAGAAAATGTTGAAGATGTATTATTAGATAAGATTATTAATAATAATAGTCAAAGAGCAAATAGCAATTATAAAGCAGATATAATTGTATCAGGCATGGATGATATACTTGTTAATTTAGCTTCATGCTGTAAGCCTGTATATGGTGATGATATCATTGGATATATTACTAAAGGTCATGGTATAACAGTACATAGAAAAGATTGTATAAATGTATCTGATTTAGATGAAAGATTAATAGATGTTGAATGGAATACTAGATCTAATGATGATGATAAGAAGTATTCTGCTAGACTTAGAATATATACTACAGGTATTAATACTAAGTTATTAGATATAGTTACTATAGCATCACAAGATAATATTACAGTAGCTAATGTAGCTGAAATAAAAGGTAATAATTCATCTTACTTTGATATAGTAGTTAGAGTTAAAAATAATAGTAGTTTAAATAAGTTTATTGATGATACTAAATCTATATCATATGTAACTGATATAAGGAGAATATAATGAGAGTAGTAGTGCAAAGATCATTAAAATCATCAGTATCAGTAGATGGTAAACTAATTAATAAAATAGATTCAGGTTTAATGTTATTAGTTGGTATTGCTGTTGATGATACAACTAAAGATATTGATTGGATGGTAAATAAAGTATTAAATCTTAGAATATTTGATGATGAAAATGGTGTAATGAATAAATCAATATTAGATGTAGGTGGAGAAATACTTTCAATATCTCAATTTACACTTCAAGCAGATACAAAGAAAGGCAATCGTCCTTCTTATATAAATGCTATGAAAGGTGAAGATGCTAATATTCTATATGAAGAATTTAATAAAAAGTTAAATGAAAAAATAAAAACATATCCTGGTGTATTTGGTGCAGATATGTTAATCGATATTCAAAATGTTGGACCAACAACAATAATATTAGATAGTAAGTAATTACTATCTTTTTTATTATAAAAAAAGAGGATTATTTATCCTCACATTTAATAACTTCATTTGATACAGTAGAGTAACTTCTAGTTAGTGGACCAACACCTAATAAAGTACCACCAAAGTATCTTACTATTACTATTAATCTATTATCTAGATTATTTCTTATAATAGTATTATATATAGGCATTCCTGCAGTATTTTTAGGCTCTTTATCATCTGTTTTTTTAATAATTGGTCCTACTTTATAAGCATATACTACATGTCTTGCTTTTTTATTATCTTCTTTTATTTGTTTTATTATGCTTTCAGCTTCTTCTTGAGAAGATACTTCATAATAATAACCAATAAACTTAGATTTCTTTATTTCATAAGTATAATTATTTAATAATTTCATATACATCACATAAATAATTATATATGATAATAGTATTAATTACAAATAATAAAAAAGACCTATATAAAGGTCTTTTACATTGCTTTCTTTCTTTGATTACCACCATCAACTATGGTTTTAGGATTAATACTTAATCCTGATAAGATATCTGGATTAGTTATATAATTAATACCTAAATGATTTAATACTTCTTCTAAGTCAGTGTTATCTGTTGTTTCTAATTCTTTTAATATATTACCAAATAAATAAGGAGATTTTATTACTAAATCTCTTAATAAAAGAGATAAAGAATAAGTATTTATTTTACCTATTACTAGAGAATTATAGAAATACTTTAAGAATTGAGTATTATTTATTTCTCCTGAACAATGATCTTTATTTAATTGTTTATTAGTCTTTTTAAAATTAATAAAGAATCTAGTACTAGCTAATAAATCTGTTTTATGCATATCCCATACAAGTGAAGATATCTTCTTATATCTTTCTTGTTCTAGTATACTAGCTATATCTTTTCTATTTGTTCTAATACTATATAAATATATAGCATATAATTCAAATAATATTATATTTAAATTAGGATAATATCTTTTTAATAGTTCATTTTCAGGATATTGATGATTGGTAATAATTGCACCAGCTAATCCTTCATATCTTACTAAATCATCTACATTGGTATGTAAAAATAATTTATATCTTTTATCATTATCTTTAGATATTTCTTCAAATATCTCATGCTCATGTGAATGCTTAGTTCTTAATAATCTATTTTTATTCATTAAGAAATACTTTAATCCTTCATTTAAATCATCATTATTTAAAGTACTTATCATATCTACTACATGAGTAGGTAATTCTATTTCATCATAATAAGAATTGGGTAATTGTATATCACCTTCATAGTAAGGAAAATACTTATAAAGACTAAAAAGAAAATCAGACATGTTATCTGATGTATTATTTGCATCTGTTTTAATTTCCTTTAATAATTCTTTCATTTTATGTAATTCTTCAGTTCTATTTGTCATGTTTTATCTTCCTTTGAGTGTTTAAATATTATAACTAAAAAATATAATAATATCAATCATATAAAATTGATAAATATACATTATTTTAATATAATAATTGATAGAAAAGGAGGTATACTCATGGCTAATATGGAAAAAGTAAAACCTAAATTAGAGTTATTACCACATTTACCTGGTTCATATCAAATGAGAGATATAAATGGTAATATTATATATGTTGGTAAAGCTAAAGATTTAAAGAATAGAGTTACCTCTTACTTTACTGGAAGAGTAACAGGTAAAACTGCTAAATTAGTAGAAAATATAGATGATTTCACATATATAGTTACATCTTCTGAATTAGAATCGTTCTTACTAGAAATAAATTTAATTAAGAAGTATGATCCTAAATATAATATATTATTAAGAGATGATAAGAGTTATCCATATATTGAATATAAAAGAAGCCCTTATCCTGAAGTAAAAATAGTAAGATACTTACAAGTTAAGAAGAAAGATTCAAAACATTTATTTGGACCTTATGTAAATGCTACTGCTGCAAGAAAGATAGTAGAATTAATTAATAGATTATATCCTATTAAAAAGTGTAGAAATCTAGGTAAAGAACTATGCCTTTATTATCATATACATGAATGTTTAGGTTACTGTGTAAAGAATGTACCTAAGGAAGAAATAGATAATATGGAAAAAGAAATATTATCATTCTTAGGTGGAAATGATGAAATAATAATTAATAAAATAAAATCTAAGATGGAAAAGTATGCGTCTAATCTTCAATTTGAAGAAGCTAATGAAATGAAAGAATATTTGGAATATATTAATATAGTCATGCAAAAACAAAAGATTGATTTACCTGACCTTATTGATAGAGATGTAGTTAACTATACCATTCAAAATGGTTATTTATCTATAGTAATATTCTTCATAAGACATGGTAAATTAATAGGTTCTAAAAATGATATTATCTTAATAGAAGAAGATTATAAAGATGATTTAGAAACATATATAACTATGTTCTATCAAAAACATGAAATACCTAAAGAAATACTTGTGCCTGAAGAATTAGATCAAGAATTATTATCTAATGCTATTAATACTAAAGTATTATATGTATCTCGTGGACCTAAGAAGAAGTTATTAGATTTAGCTAAAAAAAATAGTAATATCTATTTAACTAATAACTTTGAAACTATCAATAGAAAGTTAAAGAGAACAAGTGGAGCTAATGAAGAATTAGAAAAATTATTAGGTATTAAAATACATAGAATAGAATCATTTGATAACTCTCATTTATTTGGTAATTATGCAGTATCAGGTATGGTAGTATTTAAAGATGGTTTAGAATCTAAAAATGATTATCGTAAATATAAAGTATCAGTAGATGTTAATGATGATTATAATACTATGAGAGAAGTAGCTTATAGAAGATACTATAGAGCATTAGTAGAAAAGTCTGAATTACCTGATTTAATATTAGTTGATGGTGGTAAAGGACAAATACATGCTATAAATGATGTATTAGATATGTTAGATTTACGTAGTAAGATAAAAGTATGTGGTTTAGTTAAGAATGATAAACACATGACTAATGATCTAATGGATGGTGAAACTTTAGAAGTAATACCATTAGATAGAACATCTGATGTATTCCATTATATTACTAGAATACAAGATGAAGTACATAGATTTGCAATAACATATCATAGACAATTAAGATCTAAAGGATCATTAGCATCTATCCTTGATAATGTTGAAGGAATAGGTACTGTTAGAAGAAAAGAATTATTAAAGAAATATGGTTCAATTAAAAAGATAAATGAAGTATCTATAGAAGAATTAAGTGAAATAATTCCTACAAATGTTGCTACTGAACTTAAGAATTATTTAAGTGAATATCTTAAAAGTAAAGAAGATAAGTAATAATTGATAATATAACTAAATAATTATATAATTATTTTAGAATAGAAGGGTGTTACCATGAAAAAAGATGTAAACCATAAAATGTTTTGGATATTTATACCAATTATAGTTGTATTATCAGCTATTGCATTTAATTTTTTCTATGATAAATATCATGAAATAAAACTAGATAAAGATACAAAAGAAATTATAACTTATCTAATGACTAAAGATTTTGATACTCAAGAAGAATATCTTGAATCAGCTGTACAATTTTTTGAAGATAAAGGATATACAGAAGGACCTGAATCAGTTGGAGTTATATTAGGTGAAGATTATTTAGTTGTATCTAAATATCATTATTTCAATGATTTAAAAACTTTCTTAAATATATTTAATATTGAATGGATAGATAAACAAGGAAATATTGATGATTACACTATAAATAGAGGATTAGATAGAAAAACAAGTGGTTGTGTATCACGTTATATAGCTAGATTAAACGAATATAAAGAAGCTACTATAGAGAAGTTTAATGAAGAACCAAATGAATTCTTCCAAGAGAATGAAACTACTACAACCACTGCTCAAGTAAGTAATTAAAAAAATAGTTTGAAATACATATATAATTATGTTAAAATACTATATAGTTTAAGTGAGGTGTGAAAAATGGCAAGTAAAAAGACAGGAGCAAGATTACAAGTTGCTTTAAAATGTTCTGAATGTGGAAATTTAATTAGACCTACTTTTAAGAATACTAAGAATACAACAGATAAATTAGAATTAAATAAATATTGTCCTACATGTGGTAAGACTACTGTTTTTAAAGAACAAAAAATTGGTAAATAATTAAAAAGGAGGCTAAATTATGAATATTTCTATAAATGATATTAAAAATGGAATGACTATTATTATTGATGGTAAGTTATGTATGATAGAAGATTTCCAACATGTTAAACCTGGTAAAGGTTCAGCCTTCATGAGAATTAAATTAAGAAATTTAAGAACAGGTGCTTTGGTTGAAAATACATATAATACAAATATAACTGTAGAAAAAGCTCATGTTGATAGAATGCCAATGCAATTCTTATATTTAGATGGCAATAATTTCATTTTTATGAATACTGAAACTTATGATCAAATTGAATTATCTAGAGATAAAATCGGTGATAATGCTAACTTCTTAAAAGAAGGATTAGAAGTTACTATAGCTATGTATGAAGGAGAAATGTTAGGAATTCAATTACCTGATAAGATTGAATTTGAAGTTACTGAAACTCAAGATGCAACTAAGGGTAATACTACTAACAATGCTCAAAAGGATGCAACTATAGAAACAGGTTATACAGTAAAAGTACCATTATTTATTAATCAAGGAGAAAAGATTTTAATCTCTACTTCTGATGGTAAATATGCAGGAAGAGCTTAGGCTCTTTTTTTATAATATGAATAATATTTCCAAGAAATATAATAAATATTATCACAAGGATAAGAATATATTTGAATTATCTTTAATAAACTATGATTCTTTAAATCTATATATAAGATTAGATTATAGTAAGAAAGAAAACTTATTCTTTATTAGATATTTAAATATATTAGGTCATAAGTTTAATATTAAGAATACTAATCAAGTTACTTTATCTAATGAACTAGGTAGTTTAATAGTTAGTATATTACAACAACTAACTAATACTGAGCTTGATGATACAAATGAAACTAACACTGATTTAGTGTGTTTTACATCAAATATTAATAAGAAACATATAGAATATAAATTCAACTCATTTATACCTTTAAAAGCTATTATATTAGGTGATATATTCTATTATTTATTTGATAGTATGCCATTTAAGTATCATTCTATATTTGCTAAATTAATAGCTAAAATAAATAATACAGATTATAAATATACATATAAGATGCCTTTTAAGTTTGATTTATATAGAGAAAAACTTGATAAAGTATTTAGTGCATCTACTATTCAAAAAGGTGAAGAATGCTATAAACTTGAAAAAGTAAGATTCTTAGAAAGAATACAAGACTCTTATTATGCTACAGTTGAAGGTGAAAATGGATTATATACAGTTATAGTAGACTATGATAATAAGACTAGAACTACTACATTAGCATGTAGTTGTCCTTATGAATATTTCTGTAAGCATATGTATGCCGTTATTAAGTCTATAAGAAATAAAGAAACATACAAATATTATAAAGTAAGATATGTTGAAGAAAATGCTGATATGTATAATAAAATGTTTAGTCAACATTATTATCTATGTTTAGGTATAGTCGATGATAAAATAATAATATTATTACCTGATGGTAGTATGAAAAGATTATTCGTGTATGATAAAAGTAATAATCCAATGTTTGAAGTAGTGGAGGAAGATGAAGAACATACATTATCGAAAAAAATAAAAGAATTAGGTTAAAACTAATTCTTTTTGATTATCTAAAAATAAAGCAAATTCATTATAAACTTTAGCGTTTATTTGAATTAATATATTTGTAGGTAGTAGGTTTAAATAAGAGCTTGGTAATATATTTAATGATATATTATTTAATAAATCATTATAAGCTTTTATTTCTTTATTATTCTCTAAGAAGTTATAATATTCAGACTTCTTCATATTCTTATATAAGATATTAAGTTTAGAATCGATGTTATCAATAATTTTCATTTTGCTTGCATTGTCCATTGTTGTCTCTCCCTATCCTATAATAAAGATAACACTAATTTAAAAGATAATCAATTATAATATAATAATTAATAAAAATAAATAGCAAAAAATAATATTAATAAATATTGTGTAAACTATTGACACTTAAAAAGTAAATATGATAATATGGGTATGTAAAATAGAGAAGGGAAGTAGACAATATGAACGATTTAAATAAACTACTACAAGAATTAGGAATAAGTAAAGTAAGACTAGCTAAATACTTAGGTGTTTCAAGACAAATGGTATATAACTATCTTGAATTAGATAGTATTAATAAGTGGCCTAAGGAAAAGAAAATATTATTATTAAAATTATTAGATATTGATATTGATGATTCTGGCGAAGGATCTATAAGTGATATTAAAGTTACAACTGATTATTTATTAGCTGTAGAAAACAGATTAAATGAAGGTTTAAAAGATAATCAAGATAATGATTATTTAGATTTAAAAGGTTTAAAGAAGGAAGAACATCAATTAGTATCTGATATGACTTTCTTAATTAAAGAAAAACTAGTTGATCCACAAAATCATGAGCAAAACTTCTATGCTCTACAATATATGTATAATTGCTTACAATCTATGGACAATGTTCCTGAGATTAAGTATACATTAGCTTATTTATCTAAAGCATGTGGTTTTACAAATCCTAATGTATTTAAATTTAACGAAGATCAACAATATATCTTCGAAGGTGTTATTTATTCCGCATTCAATTTATTCTCTCATGGTAGATCTTCTGTATCTAAGACTAAGATTATTGAAAGAAGAAATGCTTTCGTACAAGAAATAGAATCTCGTAATGAAGAAAAATTATCTAGAACACAACAACTTGAAACTGGTAGAATTCAAGCATTAAGAGAACTAGGTTATTCTAAATTAACAACTGAGAATGCACAAGAAGTATTTGAAAAAATGGCTGAAATAGAATCTAGAGGGGTTTAATACCTCTCTTTTTTATTATATAATTTAATAAGGTGATACTAGATGGAAGAAAAAAGTGTTAGATATATAGTTATGACCATTATAGGTGTTATATTATTTGCTTTAGGATTAATAATATATTTACTTATTGGTGCTGTTAAAAAAGATAGTAAACCGGTTATTACAACTGTTAAACATGAATATACAAGTATTAGTTGCTACCGTGAAGAAAAGAGTGGAAGTGTAACTAAAAAAGAAGACATGACTATCACATATGATTATAATGATTTAGATAAACTAGATATTAAATATACTTACTTAACTAATAATGATGTATCATTTAATGATATATATGTAGAATTAAATACTTTAGGTAAATCTGAAAGAGATAATCATCAAGGAGTGGAATCATTATTCAAACAAATAAATGGAGGAGTGGAACTTACCCTAACATATAATCTTAAAGAAGCTAATTTAAGAAGACATGCTAATTCTCTATACTTTAATGGAAATATCTATCTAAGCACTACTGATTTAATAAATTATTTACAAAGTAATAATTATATATGTCCTACAAAACTCGTTTAAGCCTAAATTAGACGAGTTTTTATTATTTATGAGTATTTGATCAAATAAGATAAATTATCACCCTATTCCACTTCTATTCATCAATAGTGGTGTAGAGAAGGTATATATAACCTATTAGTATATAAATAATTATATTATTATTTTTCTGATTCTATCACACTTCTTTTGTTTAATATCAAAGTAGTGGGTTAGGTTATTGATAATTATATATATAAATATACTTATAAAATAAAAAAATATACTATGAAGTATATTATTAATTTTTATATATAATTTAATAGTGGGTAATTATTCATTTATTATTTAAAATATAGAAGTTAACATAATATATATTATATGAAGTTATTAATTTTAATCGATAATACGGTTAATTATCCACTTACTACTATCGATTATATTATGTATTTACTATATATAGTATATCATGTATGTGTATTATATATCTATATAGTATATGTATGGTATACACTACTTTTTTTAAATATTTTATGAAGAGTGTGATAGCATCAAAAAAAGGATCATTATAGATCCTTCATATTTATTGTTGTTGTAGTTTTTAAATTATATATTTTTAATATTATTAATATAATTACTAATGTTATTGCAACAATTATTAAACAATTAGTTATTAATTTCTTATTTTCTTTTTTTATATCATTATTTTCAATTACACCTAAAACATTACCATCTTCATCATATGTAATAATTTGGGTCTTACCCTTTTCGTTTGTAATGGTAGAAGTGTGATGGACTGGTATTGTATTAGTAATAACAGATGTTCCCACTACCTCTCCTCTATCATTTGTTATTGTTTGATAACTTGTAGTTATATTATTAGTTGATATTGTTGGATCATAGTTATTATTTATAGTAGTTGATGTAGTAGTTGTTACAGTATAATCTACTTTACTACCATCAACATTAATATTACCACCCTGCCCTGGTATATATCCATTAGGAGTAACATAGTTAAAAGTATTATTTATTTGTGGATAGTTTCGCCATACATTATTGGCTGCATTATGGTCATAATCAGTAAAACCTGATGTATTATAATTTGATGTAGCTTTATTAAAGTTATTACTTGATAATCTACCAGTTAAAGCATTAATAGAATATCCTGATGTAACATCAACTTGATACATCTTACCATCTATTTTAACTATATTATATGTATGAGATGATGAATACGAATTACCACTTACGGAATTCATATCAACTATATATGATTCAATACCCATCTTATCCATTAGATAAGAGAATGCTATACTAAATCCTATACATACTGATCTTCTTTGTATAAATGCATTGTAGATTGATGTTTGTCCTTCAATTAATGCTTGATGATATGTTTCATCAAAGTATTGTGTATTATCATGAATATATTTAGCTGCACGATATACTTTTTCAGCATCATTACGAGCTCCATTAGATAGAATAGGTATTAGGCTATTAATAAACTTTTCAGTATATTGTATTTGTTCTTTACTTATTCTTATTGGAGCATAGTTACTAGTTACTTCATAAGTATTAATAACAAATTCTCCAATTTGTTGATCTGATTCTAATACTTGATTATCAGCTCTAAATCTTATAGGTTCAAATTCTCCTTTTAAAGAATATCTATAATAGTTTTGATCAGTAGTAGATACACCATATTTAGTGAAGTAGTAGTTATATAATTCTTTTACACTAACCCCTTCTCTACTTGAAAATACAAAATGATATTCACCTAATTTTTTGTTATTATATAAAGCATCTATTTGATTTTTACCTTCTTGAGTAGAATGTATTCTAATACCAGCATCTCCATAAGCTAATAATCTATTATCTGCATCTTCTGCAGCTATACCATTTTCATATTCACTTTGAGATATTTGATTAGTCTTATTAAAATATAACATTTTACCATCATACCAACCTGATTGATATCTTGATACACCAAATTTATTTATAGCATCATCAGCTGATATTTTATATGTATCATTTGTATTTATGTCCTGACAGTAATAATTAACTGTATAGGTACCATTTATATTCTCAATATTTGCATATGCTGAATTACATGTTAATGAATAACTATTATTTACAGATATAGCAGCTATGATACATATAATAAAAAGTAATATATATGAAGCAATTCTAAATCTATTCTTCATATTATTCATCTCCTATTATAATTATACCTAAAAACTATGTTCTAGGGAAATATTCTTGATAATCTTTCTTTAACTTGTCATTTGAGACATGTGTATATATTTGCGTAGTACTGATGTCTGAGTGACCTAATAACTCTTGTATGACTCTTAAATCAGCACCATTTTCAAGTAAATGTGTTGCAAATGTATGTCTTAATGTATGTGGAGATATTTCTTTAGTTATACCTTTAAGTACACATTCTTTTTTTATCATTTTGAATATTCCTTGTCTTGTCATCTTGTTACCATGATTATTTATAAATATATAATTATTCTCACCTTTAATAAGCATTGAAGGTCTTGCTATATTTATATAATCTTTTAAAGCATCGATTGCATAGTCATTTATAGGTACTATTCTTTCTTTATTACCTTTACCCATTATTCGTACTATACAATCATCAAAGTCTATATTCTTAAATTCTAATGATACTACTTCTGATATTCTTAAACCTGTAGCATACATGAATTCTAAGATAGCTTTATTACGATAATCAAAGTTATTATTTATTTCTATATCTAATAGTTTATTTACTTCATCTATAGTTAAATATGTAGGTAAATGTACTCCTAATTTAGGTTCTTTAATTGGATCTGTAGGATTACCATTTATTTTACCTATTTTATTTAAATAAGTATAAAATCCTTTTAAAGAAGATATATTTCTTGATACTGTAGATGGAGCATATTCACTCATCTTAGTTATATATTTTTCTATATCTTTAGTTGTTAGTTTTAATATATCTTTATTATCAAAATAATCGACAAATTTAGTAAGATCTGAATCATATGAAGAAATAGTATTATTAGAATAATTCAAATCTATTTCTAAATAATTTAAATAATCAGATATATATTTATTATTCACGACTATTCCTCCTTACTAAAAAAGATGATTATTTATTATCAAATTCATCTTTTATATTTTCATTTATTATTAAATCATCAACTGTAACTATATAATCTTCAGGATTCTTAAGATTACTAGGTAATTCTTCTATTGTTTTAAGAGTACTATTAGTAATTGATACTATAGCTTCATTGATTGTATAATCTACAGGTTCTATATCTTCAAATACTACAGATACTTCTTCTTTCTTTTCTTCTTTTTTAGTTTGTTTTTTCTTATTCTTTTTCTTAGTTTCTTTCTTATTTGGTGTAGGATTAACTCTTTCTACTTCCACTTCTTCATAAGTATCAGTTGGACCTTGAGTTATTTCAATATTAGATGTCATTCGTAATGATATACATAATACTAAAATACCTACAATTAATAATAAAAGTTTTACATCTTTTCCTCTCATACCATAACCTCCCTAATATTAATATAATTTTATCAAATATTAATTAATAAAAGTATAACTTTATGTAAATTTGTTGTATAAGAACAAATGTATAATATGATATAATTTTTTTAGGTGGTAATAATATGGAATTACTTGCAGATAAACTTAGACCAACTAAACTATCAGATGTCATTGGACAAGAACATTTAGTTGGTAAAGATAAAGTATTAACTAACCTTATTAAAAATAAAAAGTTATTTTCAATGATCTTATATGGTAATCCTGGAATTGGTAAAACTACACTTGCAATTGCATGTGTACAAGAATTAGGTGTTAGATATAGATTATTGAATGCTGTTATTAATAATAAAGATGATTTTAATGTAGTAATTGAAGAAGCTAAGATGTATGGAGAAATAGTACTAATAGTAGATGAAATACATCGTATGAATAAAGATAAACAAGATTTATTATTACCATATCTTGAAAATGGTTTAATTATTCTTATAGGATTAACTACTTCAAATCCATATTATAAAGTTAATCCAGCTATAAGAAGTAGATGTCAAATATATGAACTTAAATCTTTATCTATTAAAGATATAATGAAAGGTTTAGATAAAGCTATTAAAGTATTACCTAATTGTAAGTTAGATAAAGATGCTAAAGAAGCAATAGCTAAACTAGTATCTGGTGATTATAGATCAGCTTTAAATCTACTTGAAGTAGCATATTATTCAGTTAAAGATCATCATATAACTGTTGATGTAGTTAAATCTATTAATTCAAAACCAATAGTATTAGGTGATCAAGATGGTGATTACCATTATCAAATAATAAGTGCTTTCCAAAAAAGTATAAGAGGTTCAGATGTAGATGCATCATTATATTATTTAGGTAGATTATTAATGATTGGTGATTTAGATATTATCTATAGACGTATGAGTGTTATAGCTTATGAAGATATAGGTTTAGCTAATCCTTCCATGGGGCCTAAAGTAAGAGCTGCTATAGAAGCTGCCGAAATGCTTGGAATGCCTGAGGCTAGAATACCTTTAGCAGATGTTGTTATTGAACTTGCTCTATCACCTAAATCTAATTCAGGTATATCAGCAATTGATAAAGTATTATCTGATATTGAAAATGGTTCTACTGGAGATGTACCATCACATATTAATTCAGAGAATAATCCATTATATAAATATCCACATAACTATCCTAAACATTGGGTAAAACAACAATATTTACCAGATAATATAAAAAATAAAAAATATTATGAACCATGTAATAATAAATATGAAGATGGTTTAAATAAAATAAATAAGGAGATGAAATCATGAATATAGCAATTATTGGTTCAGGGGTATTTGGTATTGGTAATGCTATAAGTTTAGCAAGTAATAAAGATAATAAAGTTATTGTATGGACTGAAAGTGATGAATCACTTAAGAAAATAGAAGATTCAAGAGATAACTATGAAGCTTTAAATGGTATTAAGATACCTAGAAGTATTAAGTTTACTACTTCATATGAAGAAGCATTAAAAGATGCTAATTTAGTCTTACTAATGACATCAGCTAAGTTTATTGATTCAGTAACTAAAGCAATGAAGCCTTATATAAATGATAAAATGGTATTTGTAATAGGATCTAAAGGTATAGAACAAAATACATGTAGATTTTTACATGAAGTGTTTAAGGATAATATAAGAACTAGGAACTTAGGTATATTATCTGGTCCTTCATTTGCTATTGATATAGCTCATAATGAGCCTGTAGCACTTGCTTGTGCAACAAATAATATAAATGTATGTAATAAAGTAAAAAGAGCCTATAAAGGCACTAATATAAAGATTAGAAGATCTAAAGATTTAGTTGGTACTGAATTAGCAGGATCTATTAAGAATGTTATAGCTATAGCTGCAGGTATACTTGAAGGTTTAGGATATAAAGAATCTACTAGAGCTTTCTTAATCACTGAATCATTACATGATATAAAAGAATTAACTTATAAATTAGGTGGTAATAAAAAATCTATACTATCTTATGCAGGTGTTGGTGATTTATTACTAACTGCTACTTCTACTAAATCACGTAATTATTCATATGGTATATTATTAGCTAATAATAAAAAGAAATCAGATGAATTCTTAAATAATAATACAGTTGAAGGATATTATACATTAAAATCTATTTATTCTTTAATAAAGAAAAAGAAAGTTAAAATGCCACTAATAGACTTGATATATAAGATTGTAGTTAATGGTGATGATCCTAATTTATTAATTGATTTTCTACTAAAAAAAGACTAGTTATCTAGTCTTTTTGTTATTTATGTCTAACTTCATATTCTGATTTATCGAAGTTCTTTTCAACAAACTTATGAATGTCTCTTAAGTATCCTTTAATAACTGGATCTAAATATAACTCCAAACTTTCATCAGATGATTCATTCCAAAGTCTTGGTAGATCATAATTTGATTGTATAAATTCTATTTTTCTAATTACTGGTAGTTGTGTATCAGCTAGTATTGAATGAATATACATTATTTCTTCAACTCTCATAATAATCTCCTTTTTCTAATTGTTTATTATATCATTAATAACATAAGATGCAAGTAGAATACCTGCTGTATTAGGAACCATTGAAGATGTAGCTTTTTCTTGAATGTCTAATGGTCTTTCTATAGATGATACAACATGAACCTTTTTAGCATTAATTTTATTATCTCTACACTTCTTTCTTAATATTTTAGCTATTGGATCATATTCTGTTTTATCTAATGTAGTAATACTTAATTTAGATGGATTTAATTTCTTAGCAGTACCCATAGATTCGATTAATTTAAAGTTATTACTCATAGATAATTCAATTAGTTTAAATTTAACTGACATGGTGTCACAGGCATCAATTATATAATCATAGTTATTTATATAATCAGTTATATTATCTTCATCTAATTTAATATCTAAACCTTTTATATTACAAAGAGGATTAATTAGTTTAGCTCTTTTAATAGCTTCATCTATTTTCTTATTTCCTACATTAGATGAATTAGTTATTAGTTGTCTATTAATATTAGTAATATCTACTATATCAAAGTCTATTATAGTTATATTAATAAAACCATTTCTTACTAATGTTTCTAAAGTAGCAGAACCTACTCCACCTACTCCAATTAATAATATATTTTTATTTTGTATTTTATTGAAGTTATCTTCACCAATTAATTTAATTAATCTATCAAACATTTATTTCACCTTCTTAAATGCTTCATCAACTAATTCATTATAATTTATAGAATTATTGTTATTAGTTGGTCTTACATATATAAGATATTCTATATTACCATCTCCACCTTTAATTGGAGATACATGGGCATTGTTAATATAGTAATTATTCTTTTCTAAATATTTAGAAATATTTCTTAATATTTTTTCATGTATTTCTTTATCATTTATAATTCCTTTATATTTATCAGCTATTACTTTACCACATTCAAATTGAGGTTTAACTAATAATACTAAATCATATTTATTCGTCTGTTCTAGTATTTTATCTATTACATATTTTAATGATATAAATGATACATCAGATACAACTATATCTACACCTTTAAATAAAGACTTATCAATATCTTTTAGATTAAGATTTTCATGTAAGTCTACTCTAGGATCTATTCTTAATACAGGTGCCATGACATCTGTACCTACATCTATACCTATTACTTTTTTTGCTCCATGTTGAAGTGCACAGTCAGTGAATCCTCCAGTAGATGATCCTATATCCATGACTACTTTATCATTAAAATCTATATTAAAGTATTTAATAGCTCCCTCTAACTTTAATCCACCTCTTGAAACGTATTTTAAGGTATCATTTGGAAGTATTTCTATATTATCTATATCAACAACTGGATAAGCTTGTTTTGTCTCTATTCTACCATTTATTTTTACTTTTCTATCTTTGATTAATTCTTGTGCTTTAGCTCTAGTAGGAACTAGTCCTCTTAATACTATTTCTTTATCTAAACGCATAATAATCATCCCTTTTTATAATTAAGATTATAACATAAAAAAAGAGTAATTACTTACTCTTATTAAAATACTTTTCGCATGTATTAGATAATACTTTAACCATCTCTTTAGAATAGCCATGTTCTTTAGATAAGTAATCAATACTATAGTATATATTACCATCTTCATGTCTATCACATGTTGCATTCCAATCCCACAATACTTCAGATAAATCAGTTATAGTCATTCCATTTATACCATTACCAAAGTGTTGGAAATGATGCCTATTAACTCTATAATGATGTATCAATGCAGGTTTTAATTGTTCTAGGAAATATTTATATAAGTCACTTCCTAATCCTGCTTCTTGTATTCTTGGTGTCCATATATCAAAATATGGTTTTTCAGGATCTTCTAATTTAGATCTATCGTGTTGAATTGCTCTTTCATCTAATTCCTCTAATATAAACTTTAATAGTTCTAATTTATCTTTATGATATGTTCCAAGTTTATATATCTTACTATTCTTATTTATATCAGTAAATAAATTACAGTATGGAGGAATATCTTCTCCTTGTATTAATAAAGCTAATATATCAATTAATGTCATATCATCTATATTACAATTAATATCTTCATCTGTAATTATTTTATTATTTAATGCATCTTTATATATCTTTTCATAGTAACCAACACGTTCTATATGTTTTAAAGTATCCATGCTGCTATCATATGCCATATAACTCCCCTGATTAATGTTTTTTATGTTCAATAAATCTCATTCTTGGTTTTGCTTCAACAGTACCACTATTCATACTTTTATTTAAATCTTTAATTAAACTAGCTCTAGATGATACTATTTTTTGTTTATTATCATTTTCTTTTTTTACTTCTTGTAATTTATTTAAATCATCTTTAACTACTTGAAATAAAGCACCTTCATTAAGTAATAAATCTATTATTCCTGTAGGTATTTTAGTAGCAGTAGCTAAATCTTTTCTATTTGTATTAGGATGATTATATAAATAATCTCTTGCTTTACCATAGAATATCATATAACAATTTAAACAAAGTACGCCATTTGGATTAAAATTAAAGGCCTTTTTTGTATTTATTTCATTTAATCCTACTTTAATTCCACAGTTATAACATTTTAAACTATTCATTACCTTTACCCTCTAATTCTTTATAATAATTATATCTATTTATAGCTGCATCTTTATTTAATTTAAACAGTTCTTCAGCGTCTTTATTATGTTTTTTTAAGATATTATATCTATTTTGACTACATAAGAATTCTTCATATTTATCAAAGTCAGGTTGTTTTGAATCTAAATATAAATGATTATCTTTATATCTCATTAATAGATTATAACCTGCAGTAGTCGCAAGTTTACCTTCTTTTAAGGAACAACTCATACTACCTTTGATACCATGTTCTATACATGAAGCATAACAGATAATTATAGCTGGTCCATTATGTTCAAATGCTTCTTTCATACATTTAATTGTATGCATAGGATTAGCTGATATATTACATGATGCAACATATACATTGTCATATTGCATAGCTATTCTAAATAAGTCTTTCTTATTATTCTTTTTACCATCATATGTGAACTTAGCTACTTGTCCTATACCTGATGATTTAGAAGCTTGACCACCTGTATTAGAATATACTTCAGTATCAAGTACCATGATTTTAATGTTTTCATTAGATGATAATACATGATCTATTCCATTGAAACCAATGTCATATGCCCATCCATCTCCACCTAAAGCTACAACAGTTCTTGAAGGAATATATTCAATATAATCTTTTAAGAATTGAGGTACTTCTATATTCTTTAATCTATTATATATATCATTTGTTATTTCATGATTATTATAATTATTTATTAATGTAGTTAATAATTCTTTTAATTCATTATCTAAATTATTGATATTTTCATTTATAAGATTTAATAATCTATTTCTCTTAGTTTCATATGAGATATGAATACCATATGCAAATTCTGCATTATCTTCAAATAATGAGTTAGCCCATGGTAATGTATAAGCTGTAGATGGGACAGATCCACCATATATTGATGAACAACCTGTAGCATTAGCTATTACTATTTCATCTCCATATAATTGAGATAATAATTTAATATATGATGCTTCACCACATCCTGCACATGCTCCTGAGAATTCAAATTTAGGTTGAACTAATTGTGAATTCTTAATATTAAACTTATCTACTACTTTAATATCTTGACCATAGTATTTATTTACCTTCTCAGTATTATCAGTAGTTTTCTTTTCTAATTTTAGGGCACCTGTAGGACATGCTGATACACATACACCACATGCTAAACAATCTTTATTAGATATTATTAATTCATACTTTTTATCACTACCTAATGCATTTATAGGACCTTCATCATTTATGAATGGTCTAATAGCTGCATGTGGACAATATAAAGAACACATACCACATTGAATACATTTAGATGGATCCCATGTAGCAACTAAATCAGTAATATCTCTTTTTTCATTCTTAGTTAATCCACCTACAAATGAACCATTCTTATAATCCATTAATTGAGATACTTTTAAAGTGTTACCTTTTCTAGCATTAATAATATCTATAATATTATCTTTTTCTTCTCTAAATACATTATTATCTTTAATATTTGTAATTTCTATTATACTATTACTTATATCTTTAATTGCATTAATGTTATTAGTTGTTATTTCTTCATTCTTATCTTTAAATTGTTGTTTAATAGATTCTACAAGTATTTCTTCATAGTTATTATAATCTAATAAATGTAATATAGCACATTCCATGATCTTACTTATCTTACCTGCTATATTATTATCTAATGCTATTTTATTAGCATCTATTATATATACTTTAATATTCTTTTCTTTAATTATATTAATATCATCTTGTAATAACTTATTAATGAAATCTGCATCAGATGTATTTAAAAGTATTATTCCATCTTTCTTTATTTCATTTAATAATTCATATTTATGGAAGTATGAATCTTCTGTTACGACAATAATATTTGCTTCTGTTATGTAGTAAGGTGATGTAATCTTTTTATCTCCATATCTTAAATGAGATATAGTTACTCCACCTGACTTTTTAGAATCATATTCGAAATAACCTTGTACATATTGATCCTTACCTATAATTTTAATTAAATCTTTTGAAGCAGATACCATACCATCTGAACCATATCCATATATCTTTATTTGATTACAATCTAAATTAATATTATATGGTTTAGATTTAATAGATGTATTAGTAACATCATCATCTATACCTATAGTAAAGTTATTCTTAGGTGTAGACATTAACATAGAATAAACACCGTATATATCTTGTGGAGTTACATTTTTAGAAGATAAACCATATCTTCCACCTACTATATCTATATTTGTATCTTTTAAAGCACTTAATACATCTAAATATAAAGGTTCTCCAATAGAACCATGTTCTTTAGTTCTATCAAGTACAGCTATTCTTTCTACTGTATTAGGTAGTACATTCTTTAAATGCTTAATAGAAAATGGTCTATAAAGATAAACTGATATTAAACCTATCTTCATACCATGTTTATTCTCTTTATCTATTACTTCTTTAATCGTGTCATTTACAGAACCCATAGCAACTATTACATATTTAGCTTCAGGATCTCCATAGTAAGTAAATGGATGATAATTAGTATTAGCTAGTTTATTAATTCTACCCATATAAGATTCTACTATAAATGGTATTTTTTCATAATCTTTATTTCTAGCTTCTACTGATTGGAAATAAATATCTTCTCCTTCATTCATACCATATTGAATACTTTTATTTAAGTTTAAACATCTTTCTTTATATTCATCTATTTTTTTATAATCTATTAGTTTAATAATATCTTCTCTATCAAGTAAGTTAACTACATTATATTCATGTGAAGTTCTAAATCCATCCATGAAATGTATAAATGGTAAAGAGCCTTCTATAGCAGCTAAATGAGATACTAAAGCCATATGATATGCTTCTTCAGGATTATTTGATGCTAATATATTAAATCCAGTAGAACGAGTTGCATAGACATCTGAATGATCACCAAATATAGATAAGGCATGAGTAGCAATAGTTCTTGCAGATACATGTATTACTCCAGGTAATCCTTCACCTGCTATTTTATACATATTAGGTATCATCAATAAAAGACCTTGTGATGATGTAAATGATGTAGTTAAAGAACCACTTAATAAAGAACCATGCATAGCACCTGCGACCCCTGCTTCAGATTCTAATTCTTCAATTACCACTTTATCATCAAATAAATTAGTATTATTTATATTTAATTCTTCTTGTGCTTCAGCCATTGGTGTTGATGGTGTAATTGGATATACCATCTCTACTTCAGACATGATATGTGCAGCATTTGCTACTGCATTATTACCATCTAATATTTTTCTCATAATATCACACTTCTTTACTACACATATTATAATATATTTAATAAAAAAAGAATAGTTTTACCTATTCTTCACTCTCATCTCCAGCTACTGTCTCATAGTTGAATCTTTCATCACCATCATTTACACATGTTATCTTTTCAGGTGTCTTACATACATCATCTTTGCAATAGTAACATGTTCTTGTTTCTCCATCAGATGGATCACAATAACGAGGACTTCTACACTTTAGTAAATCTATATCTTGTTTATTACTTCCTGCAACTAATACACATGCAGTTATACCTAAACATAATATTGCTACAGATAAGAATGTAGATATTACCATACTTACCTTTTGAATCTTGTTTTCAGCACCCATCATAAAATTAAAGAATAATCCAATAGGTGGAAAAATAATTGATAGTATTAATCTAATTATATCCATAAGCAATTTCCTTCCATAAAAAAGCCTAGGAAAAGTCAAAGTGATAAAAAACCCGCTCTCACGAGGTGGGTAACACATAACCCAGCTTTAGGATCCCCACGTAAGTTAATATACTTAACCTACTTTTGATGTGGGTCTTCAACACCGCAGATTAATTAGTTTCCCTTATATATCACATTAGTCGGTTTTTATGAAATAACCTCTCCTAGGTAACTTTAATATATCACATCTACATATATGTGTAAATAAATATGCAAATTATTTACAACAATAAAAAAAGATGGATGTTAAGCTTTCCATCTTTCATTTACATTACAGTTTGATGAATAAGGCGCAGGATTTGGCATATCCATCTTAATTATAACTGGTATTTTAAATGCTGTACCAAAGGCAACCATTGTACCAGATTGTAATGAAGTTAATTTATCAATTACATCACCTGAAATATTAGGTAACATTTTATTAATGTAATCTAAGTCTAATGGGTGTGTCATCTTTAATATACAGAAGTTAGATATTTGTCCAATAACTGTATCAGATAACTCTACTGGTCTTTGAGATACTAAAGCTAACATAACTCCGTATTTACGACCTTCCTTAGCAATTCTTTCAAATATATTATATCCTAGTAAGAAATGATCTATATCATCTTTAGTTACATATCTATGTGCTTCTTCAATAAATAAGTGGAATGGTATAGCTGCTCTTTCCTTACGTGATTTAGCAAAATCAAATATCATCTTAGAGAATATCTTAACGATAGTCTTAGCTAAGGCATCATCAATATCTTCTAAGTTAATATTAATAATTTGACTTCTTTTATTATTATGTACTATTAATGAAGAAATATAATCTTCAAGTGTTATATAATTATCTACTTTAAAGTATTCTCTATTTGTAGAATTATTTAATGAATGTAATCTAACTTGCATGATAGTTGCATTATCTTGCATTATTCTATTACCTAAGAAACCATCACCTATTAAAGCAAATGATAATGCTTTTTCTAGGTCATCTAATGTATAGAAGGCATCTTTAGGAACCATCATTCTTGATTCTAATTCATCATCTATAAATTTAAGTAAGTATTCATTAATTAATACTGATTCACCAAATTCACCATTTCTATCAATACCAAAGC